>JABSRV010000001.1 GCA_013214905.1 Psychrobium sp.
CGATCGACGACTTCAAAACCAAGCTGAGGCAATACCGTGGCTAGTTTTTCCCACGCTAATTCAAAACTAGCGTGTATCTTATAAATAGTACGTTGCTCACTGTCAAAACCTAACTCAATTTTTAGACCTTTGTCACTTTTCACACGATTGGCTAAAATTCGCTTATTGTCTTGTAAATAAACATGAGATAGAAATTGGTTTAACATACGAGCTTCATAGCGGCGCTTGGAAAATTGATTAATAGATACAATCTCACCTTGCTCCATGTGGTTAATCAATGTCACCGATACCACTGCTTTTTGCCCTTTCTGAGGTACTTTTAAACTAAATTGGTATTGCTGCGCTAGCGAATAATCTTCGTCAAAACCAAATAAGATCTTAAAATAAGGAGCCGATTTAATTTCACGGGTTACTAAATTGTTACCTTCGATAGACGAACCAATACCGTAACCTTCATCACCAACAAAATGATTTAATTTTTGCCACATATCAGAACGAAAAGCGTCAGCGGCCATAAATGATTCAAAAGTTACTTCAACATTATTACTATTTTCATCAACCAGTGAATTACGTGCCACCGACATAATAAGCGCCGGAGCGCGAATGTCTAATTGAGCGCCGACTAAGCTGGTATCGACTTTACTGCCTAATGCAGGAATGTCAAAACGCTTATTGGTTTTAAACGGGGTAAAACCTTGAGGAACAACGATCGCCTGACGCTGTGTTTCATCTAGATATTCAAAATTACCGCTAGCCTGATGGCGTTCCGAAAAACTACTACAACCAGTCAACACGATACCACCACACAGGGCAATACAAAACTTTCTCATTTGTTCTCCGTTATTATAAGACGTCGGCTCTATACATGGCTTTTAATAATTGCTCATGATATTGCTCTGATAATTCTACCAATGGTAAACGTAATACGCCGTTATCAATTTCTTTCATTTGTGCCAAACACCACTTTACGGGGATTGGATTAGCTTCTACAAACAGATTTTGGTGCAGTGCTAATAATTTTTCATTGATAATAGTCGCAATAGAACGTTCACCCGCGAGGGCATGTTTACACATTTCACTCATTAATTTTGGTGCGATGTTGTTGGTAACCGAAATGACTCCGTTGCCACCCTGCAACATAAACTCCATGCCGCTGTCATCATCACCACTAAACGCGAGGAAGTCATCACCACACAGAGCTTTGATCTGTGTAAGTCGCGATAAGTTCCCGGTGGCTTCTTTAATTCCGATAATATTTTTAACGGCTGACAGTTCGGCGACAGTTTCAGGCAACAGATCACAACAAGTTCGCCCTGGTACGTTATACAATATCTGAGGGATATCAGTCGCGCTCGCTACCGCTTGGTAATGTTTAATAAGACCTTGTTGCGGTGGCTTGTTGTAATATGGCGTGACGCATAGCATGCCATCAACGGCCGAACGATCCAGCATTCTCGTTAATTCAATCGCTTCAGAGGTAGAGTTTGATCCATTACCACCTATCACTGGGATTCGTCCAGCACTAAACGATACTACGTGTTTGACCACGTCACAATGCTCCGTCATCGACATTGTCGTTGACTCGCCGGTTGTACCAACGGCAACTATAGCGTTGGTTCCGTGCTTAATGTGAAACTCGACTAAACTTTCTAATGATTGATAATCAATCTCGCCATTACTTTTAAATGGCGTTACTAGCGCAACAATACTGCCTGAAAACATCACTAACTTTCCTTCAATAATACTGGGGAGCTATGGTACGTATCACGCCCCATAAACTCAAGGAATTAATCAAGATATCACTGGCTATACCCGTGACCATTGAGAATTCGGGAATTTGTAAATGATATAAAATTCGATATACAAGGCGCGCGATTGACCAATAGCTGGCTATTGGGATTGAGCGCAACGCAGTAGATTGGATTTTAGAGTGTTACAAAAACTGTATCTTCATTGATTACGGGTATATGTGGCGTTTTTGCGTTATGTGTCACAGTAATGTCTTACTAAATTGCTAGACTGAATGATAACTAGAATAAGGAGGCGTTATGACTCATTTAAATAAACTGCAAACTCTAAATATCGTTTGCCCCAATTGCGGACAAAAACACCTTAAAACCGTGGCTTGGCTCGCAGAGCACCAACATATAGATTGCACCTGTGGCAATAAAACATCGGCTAATGCCATTGAATCTTTAGTGACCCAAGCGGTTGAAGAATTAAAATAAGTCTCATATTATACCAACCCGCATTAAATACTGATCACTCTTCAACGAGGATTGGTATTAGAAACTATTCTCAAATTTTCATTGAATAACTATCCATCATAAAGTGTTATTGCTATATTATCGAATTAAATATATTTAGACATGGATAGTCAAATGGCATTAATGATAAAGCGAGGCTGGTATGTAGTGTTCTTGCCGGCGTTAATATCCCTACCGCTCTTTTTATTAGTTGCGATGGTTAACGAGTACCATAATACTAATAATGCCAAGCGATACGCATTAATCGAGCTGACAAACACAGCAAAATCTTTTAGCGCAGCTCTGCACTATTTACAAAAGAATAGCCCTGGTATTACCCCCGTAAATTATGATGAATTTGTTGATGCAATGGCTAGCAATAGACATAGCCATGTCTCAATATTTTCAACTGACGGCGTATTGTTAGGTGATAATATGGCGTCGGGCCATGCCCTGACCAACCACCCTAATGAGAAAAAGCAAGCTGAGATTGCCGATGCACTTAAAAATGGGGTTGGCCAATCTTTAAGAAAAAACACCTTATTGTCGCTACAGATGCGTTATGTAGCCATAAACCAACAGGCATTCGTGATTAGAGTTGGCCACAATATAGTGATTGAACAACAAGAAGTAGCAAGCTTACGTTATAATTATCTACCCACGTTCATTATCTTATTTTCCCTCACCAGTATCGGTGGTTATTTCTTTATTCATTCGGTTAATAATCGCTTAAAAGTACGTTACCAGCACCTCAAACAAAAGCTGCACACCCAAACCTCTGAGTTATTATTACTGCAAGAATTTGGTACCTTGTTAACCCTGTCTAAATCTCTGCAAGATATAGAACAGGTGTTAGCAAAATTTTCTCAAATGCTGCTTTATCACGACGCAGGTCGCATTTCTGTTATCCGCTCATCCCGTAATCTCGCTGAGATTAAGATATCTTGGGGCCAGGAAAATTGGTTCAGTGACAAAAATTATCCGTTGGATGGATGTTGGGCGCTGCGTAAAGGCTCCGTGCACCCACAAGGGCCGTACGATAGACTGATTCGTTGTGAGCATGATAACGATGAGCAATCAAACATTATTTGCATCCCCTTAAACGCCCAAGGTGAAACACTCGGCGTGATGCATATTAGACGTGACAACTTGGAAGACAGCTTTGATGAAGCCGACCGCAAGATTGCTATTTCCCTCGCCGAGCAGATCTCACTAGCGGTTGCCAACTTGCAATTACGTGACAATTTACGTAATCAGGCAATCAAAGATTCGTTAACCGGACTATTTAACCGTCGTTACTTTAGTGAAACAGCGGAAAAGGAATTAGCGCGCGCCAGTAAGAACAAATCGACGATGTCTATTTTGATGCTCGATATTGATTTCTTTAAAAAGCTCAACGATTTGCACGGTCACGATGGCGGTGATGCCGTATTACGCATGTTTGGCAGTTTGCTTAACCAAATAACTCAAAATGAGTACATCGCGTGTCGCGTCGGTGGTGAAGAGTTTGTTCTGCTACTGTCTGATACTAGTGTTAGTGAAGCGTCATTATTTGCAAATACGCTATTGCAAAAAATAAGAGATATGAAAATAGTCAATAATGGTCATAATATTGGACCAATATCCGCGTCAATTGGCATCGCTTGTTACCCACTAGACGGCGATGATATTAATGAACTGGTTAAGCTCGCCGATCAAGCATTGTATAGAGCCAAAGAAAATGGTCGAGATCGCATCGAATTTAATCAAGAAATGAGTTTGATAGAAGAATTATAATACCATTAATCTATGGATTAAACGGGTTTACCACCCGTTTAATCCACAAATTACAAACAGACTAACGCCTAAAAGAAGAACTGTACTAACACTATATAACCAACAATCGTTAATGCACCAGCGACCAAGTTATACGGTAGCTGCGTTTTAACATGTTCGATATGATCACAACCACTGGCTAATGAAGCAATGATGGTGGAATCTGAAATAGGTGAAGAGTGATCACCAAAGATCCCGCCTCCTAATACCGCTGCTACCAAAAATTCAGGGGGCAAACCTGTGCTAAAGGCTAACGGCAATGCGATTGGTATTAATATAGCAAATGTGCCCCAAGATGTGCCCGTTGCAAACGCCATAATGCCTGCGGTGATAAATAACATCGGTGCTATCAACGACAATGTGAAATTTTGGTCTATCAAACCACTGACGTAAATACCAGTACCATAAACTTTTACTGCATCACCAAATGCAAATGACAAAATCAATATCACCACAACTGGGGAGATCTGTTTAATGCCCTGTGCGCTATAACGCAGTATCTGTTTTACATTAAATACGCCGTCTTTAAGCAACATCACGACTAATAATGTGCATGCAAAAATAATCGAATACATCACAGACCACGAACCGCTGCCTCGACGAATATCACCATTGCCGCTATAAAATAATAACGCAATGGTTAATACACAGATCATGACCATCGGCAGAACGAGGTATATTGCGCGCCCCTTATCGCTGCCTTTTACAACGTCAATATCTGCGTCATCTTGGCTGACAGCATTTGCAACGCTATGGCGCATTGGTCCATATACTTTAGTGCTAAACGCCGTGTAATAAACAAAAATCAAAATGATGATGGGATAAAAGTTATATAAAACTGTATTAATCAGTACACCAACCGTGTCGGTTAATTGATAGCCATCTAGTAGGCCCAATATATAAGCGCCCCAGCCGTTAACCAGCAATAAAATACTCACTGGTGAGCACGTTGAATCAATTAAGAATGCAAGACGCGCACGGCTCAATCCATATTTATCAAAAACGCTTTGACTGGCGATGCCAGCGGTGAACATACTCAGATTAGTGTCAGTAAAAATACTGGTGCCTATAATTGAAGGCAATAAACTTGCTTGGCGTTTATTAGTGACTAGATTTTTATTGGCTAGATAACGAATGAAAGCACTAACACCACCGCTTTCTTTCATTAACATCATCAGGGCGCCAATGAGCAAACTAAATATGATGATGCGCCTGTTGCCTTCCCCCGTTACAACGCCCCACAAGCCCAGCAAGGTGTCTTTACCCGCTAAAATAGGGTCAAGTCCCGCGTTCATAAACCACGTCAGTAGGAGACCTGCTAGTAAGGCAACAATGGCATCTTTTCTCCATATAGCAATCACAATTGCTACTACGGGTGGCAACACTGTATAGATATTATCTAAAACCATATTTATTCCATTTTATTTTTGCGCATAGCTTGCTTAAGTCGTTGCTAAATAGCAATACACTGATAGAAAATATTTAATAACACTTGCATCGCATCACAACTTAAATGATAATCATTCGCAATGGATAATTTCAAGGATATCACTATGTTTTGGCCTGCCCTCGCAACAATATACGGATGTGCGCTGTTATTTGTCGCCAGTAGAAGTAAGATGCTGCAACTAAATACGCGATACCTGTCAAACGATAACCTATTCGCGTTATGTTTAATGATGGGCTTAGGTAGTCTGAGTTTATCAGCGTTATTATGGGCGTCTTTACATGGCTGGCAACGCGGTATTTTTTATCTGGCCATATGTGTAGGCTGCAATTTTATAGTACTTTATTGTACCCGTCCGAAAGTGCAACAATTGATTGTATGTTCGGTCATGCTAATCGGCAGTAGTTTTATATTCAGTACGGCGAGCATTGTGACAGAAGTCATTTCTAGTAACGCGTTTATTATTAAGTAATACCAATCAATAACTCAGCAATCATTTATTCAAAGCTATCGCCGCTCCCTGTCATTGCCGCCATGGATGGCGATACTTAGGTTTTTCCGGGTGCAATAAACCTGACCTTTCATCCCGATAACTGCTCCACGGCAATATGCTCCTCGATAACTGCTCCTGCGTTATTCTAATGGCGTTCATCAATGAACGAATGCATTGCTCTACTTACGCTCATCCATGAGCTAATACGTTATCCTTATAAGCACATTGCCTACAGGATGTAGGTACTTAGGTTTTGCAGGAGCATAAAACCTGCCATGTGTAAACTCGGCTCTGGCGTCCTGCTTCGCTCTACCGATTACATCCCTGCAATCGAGAACATCGCCGCTCTTTGCCATTGCCGCCATGGATGTAAGTACTTAGGTTTTTCCGGGAGCAATAAACCTGACCGTTCATCCTGAACATCGCCGCTCTTTGCCATCCATGGCACTGCGGCATACCGTTCATCCTGAACATAAAAAAGGAGCCTTACGGCTCCTTTTTTTGTTTGCTTGTCTTCTCTATTTCGAAGAGGCAGTCTTTTTCTGGTTTTCGTAAATCAAAATTGGTGCAGATTCACCTTTGATTACTGAATCATCTACCACTACTTTTACGACGCCTTCAAGAGACGGTAAGTCGTACATAGTATCAAGTAATACCGATTCAACGATTGAACGCAGTCCACGAGCACCGGTCTTACGATTCATCGCTTTGGCAGCAATAGCCTTAAGCGCGTCTTCTCTGAATTCTAATTCAACGTTTTCTAACGCCAGCAATGCAGCGTATTGCTTGGTTAACGCATTTTTAGGCTCACATAAGATCTGAATCAACGCTTCTTCATCTAGTTCAGTTAATGTCGCAACCACAGGCAATCGACCAATGAACTCAGGAATTAACCCGTATTTCACCAAATCTTCAGGCTCTACCTTGGCCAGCGTCTCAGACAAATTAACTTTGCTAGCATCTTTAACTTCAGCGCCAAAACCAATACCACTACCAACATGTGCACGTTGCTCAATCACTTTGTCCAAGCCAGAGAATGCACCACCACAGATAAATAATATCTTTGAGGTATCAACTTGCAAAAACTCTTGCTGTGGATGTTTACGACCACCTTGTGGCGGAACCGCTGCAACTGTGCCTTCAATCAGTTTTAAAAGCGCTTGCTGCACACCCTCACCAGAAACATCACGAGTAATCGATGGGTTGTCTGACTTACGAGATATTTTGTCAATTTCATCTATATAAACAATGCCACGTTCCGCTTTTTCAACATCATAGTCACATTTTTGTAGTAACTTCTGAATGATGTTTTCAACGTCTTCGCCAACATAACCTGCTTCGGTTAAGGTGGTTGCATCAGCCATTGTAAATGGCACATCTAACATACGAGCCATTGTTTCAGCGAGCAAGGTTTTACCACTGCCCGTTGGACCTATTAGCAAAATATTACTTTTACCTAGTTCAACGCCATTGGTTTTACCCACATTCTGAAGTCGCTTGTAATGGTTATATACAGCTACCGACAACACTTTTTTGGCGTGTGGCTGCCCAATAACATAATCGTCTAAATTCCTGCGAATTTCATGTGGCGTTGGCAATTTTTCAGGCTCATCAACGTCTTGTTTCTCTTTGATTTCTTCTACAATGATATCAGTGCATAAATCAACACACTCATCACAAATGTAAACAGAAGGTCCAGCAATTAACTTTCGTACTTCATGCTGGCTTTTACCGCAAAAAGAGCAATATAGCAAAGTCTTGCTATCATCATCGCCTTTGGTGGTGTCAGTCATCTATCATCCCCACTGGATAAATTCTTTCTCATATTAGTTATGAGTGTATTACAAAGTGCTCTCAAACCCAATAGCCTAGGCCACTTTTAACAGCAATAACAGCATTCGTATAAATTCCAATACGCTATGACGTTATCACTGCTGTTTAAGATGTTTGCTAAAAAAAATTAGCGTTTAGATAATATGGAGTCAATTAAACCATATTCAAGGGCTTGCTGGCTGCTCATAAAATTATCACGATCAGTATCTTTCTCAACAACCTCTAATGGCTGATCACAGTGCTCAGCCAATAGCGTATTAAGCTTGTTTTTAATGCCTAATATTTCTTGTGCGTGTATCGCAATGTCAGATGCCTGACCTTGGAAACCGCCAAGTGGTTGGTGGATCATCACACGTGAATTAGGTAAACAATGACGCATACCTTTTTCGCCACCAGCAAGTAAGAACGCGCCCATGCTGGCCGCTTGACCTATACATACGGTGCTTACCTTAGGTTTGATAAACTGCATGGTGTCGTAAATTGACATGCCAGCAGTCACTGAACCACCTGGAGAATTAATGTATAAGAAAATTTCTTTGTCTGGGTTTTCTGCCTCTAAAAATAACAACTGTGCCACGATGACGTTTGCCATGTTGTCTTCTACCGGACCGACCAAGAAAATGACTCGCTCTTTTAATAAGCGCGAATAAATATCAAATGAACGTTCGCCTTTTGGTGTTTGTTCAACAACCATTGGAATAAGAACGTTTTCAGGAGAAAAACTTGATGAATTGTGCATTAATTTAGTTCCCTTTAAAATTTCAATTATTAAACCATCAACGCCATGAGTGCGGTAATGGCTTACATTGACAAGACGTTAAATAAAGATAAACCATTATTGCATTCAATAACAATTATTATCTAATAAAAATAAGTAAGTTAGCTCAAAAATTAGCATTTGAGCATAAAAAAACTCGTATGAGTTACCTCATACGAGTTTTTTAGATCAAACAGCCGCTATTACGCAGATTGCTGTTGAATCATATCGCTAAATTTCTTTTCAGTATCTTTAACGTTAGCTGCTGCTAAAATGAAATCGATAGCCTGATCTTCAACCGCTAGATCTTTCATTTGCTGTAACAGTTTCTCGTCATTGCTGTAATGTTCAACTACTTCACTTGGATCTTCATAAGCTGAAGCCATTGTTTCAATCATTTCTTTAACGCGAGCATCATCAGCTTCTAGCTTGTTGCCTTTGATTACTTCACCAAGCAACAAACCAACAGTTACGCGACGCTTAGCTTGCTCTTCGAACAAATCGTCTGGTAATTGTGGCATATTAGCGGCGTCAGTTTGACCGCCAAAACGTTGCATCGCTTGTTGACGCAATACGTCAATTTCGCCTTTGATCAAAGATGCTGGAACTTCGATGTCGTTAACTTCTACTAAGCCGTCAATAACTTGCTGCTTAATGTTGTTTTTAACATTTTGCTCAAGTTCACGAACCATGTTTTTACGCACGTCAGCTTTAAGTGTATCGATACCGCCTTCAGTTACGCCAAATTTTCCAGCGAATTCGTCAGTCAGTTCTGGTAAAACTTGCTCTTCAACTACTTTAAGGTTGATAGCGAATTTAGCCGCTTTTCCTTTAAGGTTTTCAGCGTGGTAATCTTCTGGGAAGCTTACTTCGATATCAAATTCTTCACCGGCTTTTTTGCCTACGATAGCCTTTTCAAAGCCTGGAATCATACGACTTTCGCTAAGGTTTAATACGAAATCTTCAGCTTTGCCGCCTTCAAAATCTTCACCGTCAATAGAACCAGAGAAATCAATCGTTACACGGTCAGTCTTTTTAGACTTACGCTTAACTGATTTGTAAGTAGCGTGCTGCTTTTGCAACGTTACTAACATTTCGTCAAGATCAGCATCAGTGACTTCAACAACTGGCTTCTCAACAGCAATCTTTTCTAAATTTGCTACTTCAACTTCAGGATAAACTTCAAAAGTAGCTGTAAATTCTAAATCGCTACCTTCGTCATTTTTAACAACTTCAAGCTGAGGCATACCGGCTGGGTTCAACTTTTCAGCCATAACAGCTTCAAAATAGTGACGTTGCATTAATTCACCAGCAACTTCCTGACGTACAGCCGCACCGTAACGCTTTAAAATAACAGCTACTGGTACTTTACCAGGACGGAAACCGTCGATACGCTGTGTTTTAGAAAGTTGACGAAGACGATTTTTAACTTCAGTGTCTACGCTTGCGGGTTCAACAGTAATCGTTAGGCGGCGCTCTAGGCCTTGAGTCGTTTCAAGTGAAACTTGCATTGCATACCTCAAAAATATCAGTGCCCAAATGGGCTTACTTCGACAGCTAGGACAAATTGCCACTAACCATCCATTTTATTTATGTTAAAGCAACAACAATTGTTAGTGCTATAACATGACTATGTTTTCGGACGCGACAGTATAACGGTGCAAAGCACCATAGTCGACCCCTATTCGTTAAACGTTACTTTACTTATTTTAATTCTTGATGAACTGTTACTAATTATAAGGACAACGCGCGTAAAAAAGATATTTGGGCATATTCTAAAAAAACAACCTGCGACGCCGTTTTTTTTACACCTTTATGTAAATTTCTTTCATAAAGGTGTCTGGCTGATTAAAAACCGCACAGAACTGGGCTTTAGAACAAAGTTATATTGTATTTATCAATACTCCAATCAATCGCTTGCTCTTCTGTGTCATTGTTTATTTCTTTGTTTCGTGCATAATCTTATTTAATTCTTTTATTTATTGAATGTTTTACGGGATATAAAATGGGCGCAAGCACAATAACGGTAGGTACCGACGACATATTATTAAAACTTTGTAACTCTGTCACAACAGTGCTTTCAAAGGCAACGCATAGCGAAGTAACTCACGCGGCGATGGTGCAAAAGATTTCAAAAACGAGCTTAAAACCTGATATTGGTTGTTTTGTAATATTTGATGGTGGGTTTTCGGGCTTAGTTATTATTAATTTTAGTGCACAAGCAGCGATGGAGATTTACCACGATTACTTAGTAGGCATGGGTATGCCAGAAAATGAATTGGCAACCGCTCATACCTCAGATGAAGTGAGCAACGTCATGGGCGAGCTAATGAATCAAATGCTCGGTAAGTTCATTTCTACAATCAGTAAAGAGCTGCAAACATCAATCACCCAAAGTCAGCCTAAGATGATCACTATTAACAAACAATTGGTTATCTCTATTGAGGCCAATTTGGATCAACCAGTGGCAAGACGTGTTTCATTTAAAACAGCACAAGGTCACGTATTTTATCTTGAGCTAGCGATGGATGATACGCAGTTCATTCAATTACAAGACTTTGAGATATCTGAGACTGACTTTGATCCAGATGAGTTACTTGAACAACACCGAAACACCAAGGTCGCGGCAAAAACTGAGCCAGAACCTGACGATAGTATGGATTTATTGGACGAATTAGGCATATAATTCGTCAGCACGATGCTTATCCCCATAATCAATGAAGATACATGTTTTGTAACGTTATAAAAGCCGATCTACTGCGTTGCGTTCAATCCCAATAGCCAGCTATTGGTCAATCGCGCGCCTTGTATATCGAATTTTATATCCTTTACAAATTCCCGCATTTCCAATGGTCACGGGGATAGACGTGATTAATATTTTGTTAATCACGTTTTTGGGGACAAGGATGTAGCCTCCAATGAACACTGAAATATTAGATTCCGTTATTGAAATTACCAAACAACGAGATACTGACTCACTAGAGTACAGTTTTGTTGTTACACACGCCGAGTTTATTTCTGTGGATAACATATCCATATTACGAGTCGCTGATGGTAATACTCATCAAACTCAAGATTATATCTTAAGCCTAGATATTACCGACGAATCCCATTTTTAATGGCTGCCGGTCGGTGTCCACCTTGAGAAAAATGAGACAATGTATCAATGCGTTGCTCAACAAGAAAGTTCACCCCAAGTGATAAATGGTCATTTCTATTATTATTTCCCCATCGTTAACGACGCACAAACATTTGCTTTAGTAACCCTCAATAGCGCCTCAGATATTGCACTAAACATGGTACTGATAACCGGTTTTTTAGCGATCTACCAAAATTATTTGGCCTTATATAAGAGAAAATGAACTCGACAAGCTTACCGGTTTACTAAACCGAAAAACTTTCGACAATAAACTAGAGCGATTATTAAGCACCCAATATGAAAAAATTGAGAGTAATAAACCAGACGAAGCGTGCTGGCTGGTGATGAGCTTAAACCGAGCCAGCCAAGCCCTTGAGGGCTTTAGACGACACATCGCTGGCTATAATCCCCCTTTAGTCAAACAACTAACAATAAGCATGGGCTTTGAAAATTTGACCATTTGTGATCATAGCCTTAGCGTTTTAGGCCATGTTGATAAAGCCCTTTATTACGCCAAAGAAAATGTTCGCAACTGTGTTTATCATTATCAAGAGCTAATCACGTTAGGTAAATTATCCGTCATTGTAGATGACAGTACCTCCTAACTTTTTAGTCATCAGTCGTTGGCAGATATTGATGATATGTTTCATCAACAAACTAGCAACCCCCTTCCCCCCACTTCATGCACACCGACAAAATCATGTGTTCGATATAAAAGCGCAACACCAACCGCTTGCCTATTGTCATAACTGATAAGCAAGTCAATATCTTTGTCTTTTGCTATTTTGTTAATAATACGCACGTCAATTTCATCACCAAATTACTGAGATGCTATTTGTGTCCAGATGTTGATATCGTTGAACAGGAATCGGTCATTTTAACGCCTGTTATTTACCATAATGCCGTAAGGTTATCGATATTATCTGCGCGAATGTAATACGCATCGTTGCGCTGCCAATTTGCAAATTAATTTGCCGAAAATTTAAACTCATTATCTTATGCTGTTTTTCATATTGATAGTTTCGTTCTTCTTCGGCTTAGCTGAGTAGGCGTTATGCCTAAATGCAGCGCAATATGGTATTGCGGGATTACTTCGCTCAATGCTCTCTGCTCTTTAAAAAACGCTGATAGCGTTGAGTAGCATCCTCCTGAATGATCTCGACTTCACGCGTATCTTTAGCCAACAGTCAGTTTTTTTCTAAATAATAGATTTTAAAAAGCTTCAAATCATCACTGGCGATTAATAATCCCCTAAAAGCTTTAGAGTTAATGACAACAATAATCAACGGTTCTAGTGATTCAATAGTTAACATCGATGGTATATTAGTTAAGAGCATCGTCATCGAGCCAGGAAACTTACCTTCGTCGAAAAACATCTTATTTTGTCATCCATCGTAAAGGCTCTAAACAGCCCCTGATAGACACATAAGAAAAGAATCAACACGTTGATCCATTTGATAAATGTCCAAATTTTTGGGGATTTCTCCGACTTCGAAAATATTTTGCAACGATTGCCATGTTAGCGCCGATAATGGCGCGTATGATGTCATCATCGCTCTTAATTTTGTTAACGCTTCATCTTTTATTTGATCATCTTTCCTGGTGATTTTAGATCTTGGCTCGTTGCAGGCTAATTATTTTGCAAGTACAGGTTGCATGGGCATAAATTTTACCGTCACCATCGACCAATTTGGCTTGCGACACGGCAAGCGTACGTGAGCGGTTAATAATCTCACCGTCGCCATATAATTTGACGCCAATAGGTACTGGTCTCATCATTTTTACATTGAGATCAATAGTGCCATAACTTTCACCAACGTCTAACACGCTATGCACCGCGCATCCGGTGGCGGAATCTAATATGGTGGCAGCAAACCCACCATGCACACCGCCCATTGGGTTTAAATGGCTTTTATCTGCTGTAGCTTCAAAGCGTGCGAATCCTTTCTCAACGACTGTTAATGCCATATTCATGGTTGCAGCCATACTTGGCGGACGGATTTTACCATCAATCATCGCTTGTAATAATTGACAGCCATTAAGTTCTTCGATTTTCACGTTATTCTCTTTATATAATAATCAGTCAACGCTAGCTTCAATAGGTCTTAGTACAGAGGTTACATCAAGCGGCGAAATCTAGCGCCTAGGAATTTAAACCCTTTATTTTCATAGAATTCGATCGTACGCGGGCTTTTGTCTGGCGGTGGACTGCCAACCTCTAACCGTTTCCAGTTTAGCTGCGTTGCCTTCTCTACTACGACATTGACAAGAGATTCGCCAACACTCGTTGACCTAAAGTCTGGATCGACATACAGCTCTGATATTTCGCCAAAAACACCTCCAGCGTAAATTGCAGCGCATTGATGTAGTGTTATAACGCCAACATTTTTCCCACCGTGACGTGCTATATAAGCCCAAATAGTTTGCGTACTCAGCAAATCTTTGGTCAATAAATCAATCGCGGCGCCATCTAGTTCTTTAGCCGCCACCGGATCAAGCTCATGATAAAGCTTTTGCACCAACGCTGATACAGCTTGATAGTCATCGACAGACGCTGCATTGATTAAAATATCTTTCATGGCACTTATCCAGACTCATAAAGCGATGTTATTGAAAGGGCGATGCCAATAATAAAACACCAAGGTTACAAAGCAATAGACAATAGCAGGCCAATAAAAGGTTTGTTAGTTATTTAAGAAAATATGGAATGATTTAAAGCGCTATGTGTTCATTTAAAAAGAAAAAATCAGATGACTCTTTATTCGCTCAAAGCTGAAACCAGTTCATTAAACTACGGTGTAATAGGTTTAGGAAGTTTGGTACGAAAATATTAAGATTAAAATAACAAAGCGAACGTCGCTGTGGAGAAAGTTCAATATGGATTATTTATATGGGGATGGAACGAAGAAGTGGTCGGTGATAGAGGATTCGAACCTCTGACCCTCTGGTCCCAAACCAGATGCGCTACCAAGCTGCGCTAATCACCGAACAAGTTTCTTTGAAAAACAACGTAAACATTGGACATAGTCTACTTTTCAAAAAATTATCTACTCTACAGTTACACTGCTAAGTAGCTAATCTAGTTATTGAGGCTTATGACGCTAAATACCCTCAGCAACCAGCTGTTAAGAATTCCTCCTAGACAACGAGGCGAGATATTACAGAGGTTATGGGTCACCGTCAAACCTTTTTCTGAAAATAGTTCCGTTCGATTAAATTGCGAACAAAGCTGTTATTATTAGAGCAATTCAAGGTTATTTCACTGATAGACTTATTGATCATGGTCACGTTTTATCGTTTGTGGCATAATATCGCGTCCCCACTACTTAGGAAGTTCCCCTCGCAATGAGCGCTAAAATTATTGATGGTAAAGCTGTTTCAAAAACAGTAAGAAGCAACGTTGCCAAGCAAGTTGTAAAATTAATAGAGGCTGGAGAGCGTCTACCAGGTTTAGCGGTTATTTTAGTTGGTTTAGATCCTGCGTCTCAAGTTTACGTATCTCATAAGCGCAAGGCTTGTGATGAAGTGGGTTTTTTATCTCGTTCTTATGATCTTGAAGAGTCGACAACAGAGCAAGAATTATTAACCTTGATAGACAAGCTTAACAACGATGGTGAGATTGATGGCATTCTAGTTCAGCTTCCGTTGCCAGCGCACATTGATTCACAACTAGTGTTAGAGCGTATTTCACCAAATAAGGATGTCGACGGTTTCCATCCCTATAATATTGGCCGATTGGCGCAGCGTAACCCAGCACTCCGCCCTTGTACCCCTAAAGGTATCATGACACTGATTGAGTCTACAGGTATTGAAACACATGGTCTTGACGCTGTTATTATAGGCGCATCAAATATCGTCGGCCGGCCAATGACCCTTGAATTGTTACTCGCGGGTTGTACTACCACTACATGTCATCGCTTTACCAAGAATCTAGAGCAAAAGGTTCGCGGGGCTGATTTGTTAGTTGTTGCTGTCGGTAGACCTGGTTTTATACCCGGTGAGTGGATCAAACCCGGTGCTATCGTTATTGATGTCGGCATTAACCGGTTAGAAAACGGCCGTTTAGTCGGCGATGTCGTTTTTGACACAGCAAAAGAAAATGCAGCGTTTATCACCCCTGTTCCAGGTGGAGTTGGACCAATGACCGTGGCTAGTTTAATTGAAAACACCTTGATTGCTTCTCAAGACTATCACCGTTAAGTTTCAGATAGTCGAAATAAAGAAGCCCGCGCTAACATTTGTTAGCGCGGGCTTCTTTTATAGAAATGAAAATTTATTCTATAAAACTTATTTTTATTTGATCCAGTTCCATTTTCTTTTTACGCTTGTCACACGGATCATCACAATCACAGGCTTTTTCAATGCCAACCGCGCCTAAACCGCCGCAGCTTCCAGCAAGGGTTTTATTTTGAAAAATATAGCCTACCGACATTGCCACGATTACGATAAAAAACGCTGCAAATGTTATAAAAAATGTCATCATATTGATATTACCTAAAGCTTATTTATTGGCGCGGCCACGAGAAAAGGTTTAAAGGCGTCAGTATACACCTCCCTAAATCCGTTGTCCGTCTTGACGACCATAAAAACTGCTAATTCTTGATCTTGCGCAAAACGCAATCCCAACTCAGATCCCATCACCATAATCGCAGTGGATAACCCATCAGCAGTCATGCTTGATGGATGAATAACCGTCACCGACACCAATTTATGATTAATAGGTTGTCCCGTACGAGGATCAATAATATGAGAAAAACGACGCCCATTTTCTTCATAATAAATACGATAATCACCAGAAGTCGCTAAGCCGTTATCTAATGGCGAAATGTATTGCTGCACCGCACGATGACTAGATACCGGTTTTTCAATGGCAATAATCCAATCACGTTTCGAATTAGGTTTCCCCATGGCGCGAATCTCACCACCAACTTCCACTAAGAAATCGTTGATGTCGTGTTGCATCAAATATTGCGCTATTTTATCAACCCCAAAACCTTTGGCGACAGTCGACAAATCAACATACAAATCGCTAATGTCTTTGCTGAGGTAGTTGCCCTCAGTTGATAGATGATCAATGCCAACGCGTTTGCGTATTTGATTCAACGCTTCAAATGACGGAATGCTCTCTGGTCGTTTTTGTGGTCCAAAACCCCATAAATTAACCAAAGGGCCGACGGTAACATCAAGTCTTTTGTCGGTTAGGTAGCTTAAACGAATCGCCTCTTTAACCACAAAGGCTGTGTCAGGCGACACCTCAAATGGTGCAGTACTGCTTGAGTTATTGAACGTCGATAACTCAGAGTCATCCTGATAAGTCGACATTTGGTCGTTAATAATAACTAATAAATTGTCTATATTTTTATGATGTGCCAGCTTTACTGCTTCATCACCGCTAGAACCGTCAAGATAGCTAATATGATAGGTCGTGCCCATCGTACGCCCTTCCAGCTTTATTATCGATGATGAACCAAAATCGCTACACGCAGATAAAAAAATGGCCAGCGCAATAAGCGCCAGCCATTTAACATGTTTGATAATCATCAGGCTCTAACCGCCAAAATCATCAAGCAATATATTTTCATCTTCAACACCAAGATCTTTAAGCATGTTGATAACAGCCGATGTCATCATCGGTGGACCACACATGTAATATTCACAATCTTCTGGTGCTTCATGATCTTTCAGGTAATTTTCATACAATACGTTATGAATGAAACCTGTCATACCAGTCCAATTATCTTCAGGCTGTGGATCACTTAATGCGATATGCCAGACGAAGTTAGGATTGGTAGCCGCAAGGCCGTCGAAATCTTCTTGATAGAACATTTCACGCATTGAACGAGAACCATACCAGTAAGAAATCTTACGAGTCGACTTAAGACGCTTAAGCTGATCGAAGATATGCGAGCGTAGCGGAGCCATACCAGCACCACCGCCAACAAAGATCATTTCAGCATCCGTTTCTTTTGCAAAGAACTCACCAAATGGACCTGAAATCGTTACCATGTCGCCTTCTTTAAGACTCCAAATGTAAGATGACATTTTACCCGCAGGTAAACTTAGGTTATTTGGTGGCGGCGTAGCAATACGCACGTTCAGCATGATGATACCTTCCTCTTCAGGATAGTTCGCCATTGAATAAGCACGCAATGTTTCGTCGTCAACCTTAGACTCAACTTCAAAGAACTTAAAACGTTCCCAGTCAGCACGGTATTCTGCTGGAATATCAAAGTCGCTGTATTTAATATGGTGCGCTGGCGCTTCAATCTGAATGTAACCACCCGCTTTAAACGGTACTGATTCACCATCAGGAATATTAAGTACTAACTCTTTAATGAACGTTGCTTTATTGTCATTAGAGCGAACAGAACAATCCCACTTCTGCACACCAAAGATTTCATCTTCAAGTTCAATAACCATGTCTTGCTTAACAGCAACTTGACAGGCCAAACGCTCGCCTTCACGGGCTTGCTTCTTGTTAATGTGACCTTCTTCCGTTGGTAATAATTCACCACCGCCAGATTTCACATGCACTTTACACTGACCACAAGTACCGCCGCCGCCACAAGCCGAAGGAATGAAAATTCCTTTAGCTGCAAGCGTACTTAACAACTTATCGCCAGGCTTAGTAATAACGCCTTTTTTAGGATCGCCATTAATTGCGATGGTAACGTCACCGTCTGAAATGAGCTTAGATTTAGCGAATAAAATCACTAATACTAAGGCCATAACAATCGTGGTGAACATCGTTACGCCAAGAATAATCTCTTGCATAAACTTTTCCTTTAAATTTGGTTGGAAAGTGGTAAACGCCGCTTTCCAACCGAACTAATTATAATGAGATACCGCCAAATGACTGGAAACCCAACGCCATTAAGCCTGCTGTAATAAAGGTAATACCTAAGCCTTTAAGACCATCAGGAATATCTGAATATTTTAGTTTTTCGCGAACAGCAGCCATTAATACAATCGCCAACGTCCAACCAACACCACTACCAATACCAAATACCACTGACTCACCGAAGTTATAGTTACGTTGCACCATAAATGCTACGCCACCAAAAATCGCACAGTTAACCGTGATAAGCGGTAAGAAGATACCTAATGCGTTATAAAGAACCGGCATATACTTGTCTAGAATCATTTCAACAACTTGTACAAGTGCTGCAATCACACCAATGTAAGTAATGAAACTTAGGAAACTAAGATCAATGCCCTCACCTAACGCGTTAGGTGCTAAAACTGCATGGTAGATAAGTTGGTTAGCAGGTACGGCAATTGCCAATACAAACGTTACCGCGATACCAAGGCCAATCGCTGTACTGATCTTTTTAGAGACAGCAAGGAAAGTACACATACCAAGGAAAAAGCTTAAAGCCATGTTTTCAACGAAAACGACTTTAATAAACAAACTAATATAATGTTCCATAATATTTCCTAGTCCTTCTCAACCTGTTCAGGTTTGTACTGGCGAATTGCCCAGATAATCAAACCAATCACAAAGAATGAACTAAATGGTAGAACTAACAAACCATTCGCCTGATACCAACCGCCGTCACGTAGCAATGGCATAATTTGAATATCAAATAATGAACCTTTACTTAGCAATTCACGGAAGAAAGCAACGGCCATTAACATGGCGCCATAACCAATACCGTTACCGATACCGTCAAGGAAACTCATTAATGGTGGCTCTTTCATCGCGTATGCTTCAGCACGGCCCATCACGATACAGTTGGTAATAATCAAACCAACAAATACCGACAGCTCTTTAGACATCTGATAAGCAAATGCTTTTAAACATTGATCAACCAATATTACTAAACTAGCAATAACTGCCATTTGCACAATGATACGAACCGCATTAGGGATTTGGTTACGCATCATTGAAATGAACAAGTTAGAAAACGCAGTAACTAACGTTACAGCTATCGTCATGATCAAGGCTTTTTGCATTGAACCAGTAACGGCCAATGCAGAACAAATACCCAGTACTTGCAGGCCAATTGGATTGTTATCCAATAACGGGCCAAACAGTACCTTTTTCATTTCTTTAGTGTCAGCCATTAGTGACCTCCATTAAGCTTGAGTTCTTGACGGTAGTTAGTAATGAATAAACCAAAACCTTCTTCACCAAGCCAGAACTTAAAGGTATTTTCAACACCCTTACCGGTTAATGTTGCGCCAGAAAGACCGTCAACACCGTGAATATCGCCGGCTTTAGCACCGCCTTTAACCACACGAATCGCAATATCACCGTTGTTATTAAACAGCTTCTTGCCAATCCATTGCTTTTTCCACTTAGGATTTTCAACTTCACCACCTAGACCAGGAGTTTCACCTTGGTCGTAGTAGATCACGCTTTTAACGGTATTAAGGTCTGTTTCTAAACCAACAAACGCATACATCATTGACCATAAACCACTGCCTCGAACTTCAAGAACAATAGTATCAACCTTGCCAGCGTCATCCTTTACTAAGTAAACGATGCTCTGATTAGCACGGCGGTTAATTTTTGCGATGTCGTTAACTGGTTTAATACTGGTATCGCTGCTCAACGCGGCAATGCGTTGATCGAAAGTATTAACATTACCTTCGACGAATTTACCGGTTTTCAAATCAACCAATTTAGCAATAACATATTTGTCATATGCTGCAGGAATATCAGTCCCTGCATTGGCTAAGCGACCAGACGCTTCTAAAATTTTGGTTTGCTTGTCTAGCGCTTTATTGGCAACTTGTAAGTCTCTAAGACCTACCGCTGCGCCTGCAACAATGACAGAACAAACAAGACAGGTAATTAATACGAAGATTAACGTTCTGCCAAAAGAGTCTTTATTACCCATGACGAGCAGCCCTCCGCTTGATGTTAGACTGAACTACGAAGTAATCGAACAACGGTGCAAATAAGTTAGCAAACAAGATTGCTAACATCATACCTTCAGGGAATGCTGGGTTAACCACACGGATCATCACCACCATTGCACCAATAAGAAGACCAAATGCCCAACGACCAGTGTTGGTAAATGACGCAGACACAGGGTCTGTTGCCATGAAGATCATGCCAAAGGCAAAACCACCAGTCACTAAGTGCCATGTCCAATCCATGTGCATCATCGGTGTTGATGTTTCGGTAGCGATCACATTAAACAATAAGCTTGTTGCGAACATACCAAAGAACACACCTAAGATAATGCGCCATGATGCAATGCGTTGGTACACGATAAACGCGCCACCAATTAAGATTGCTAGGGTTGAAACTTCACCCATAGAACCTTGCATTTTCCCCATGAAAGCATCCATCCAAGTCATTGATGCTTCTAAAGCAACCATGCCTTCGTTTGCCACAAGACTAAGTGCCGTTGCGCCAGAGAAACCGTCGATAGCTGTCCAAACCGCATCACCAGAAATATCTGGTGCGTAAGCAAAGAACAAAAAGGCTCGGCCCGCTAATGCAGGGTTTAGGAAGTTTTTGCCGGTACCACCAAATACTTCTTTAGCAATAACGATGCCAAACGAAATACCAATAGCAACCTGCCATAACGGAATAGTGGCTGGCAATATCAATGCAAACAAGATTGAGGTAACAAAGAAACCTTCGTTAATCTCATGTCCACGCACCATAGCGAACAATATTTCCCATATCGCACCAACTGCGAAAGCAGTGGCATAAATAGGTAGGAAAAACATTGCGCCATAAAGGAACATATTCCAACAACCAGCGTCGGTGCCAAGAGCACCACCAAGCAAGGTAAATAATGACTCGCGCCATCCATCACCGATTGCCATGCCAGCAATAACCGCGTCATTAGCTTGTAGGCCAATATTGTACATGCCCCAGAACATAGCTGGGAATGCCGCTAGCCATACCATAATCATGATACGTTTTAATTCGATACCATCACGAACGTGTGTTTTGCCTTTATTAACAAAACCAGGCGTATAAAAAATAGTGGCAGCTGCTTCATACAGTGCATACCATTTTTCGTACTTACCGCCTTTTTCAAAGTTCGGTTCGATACTCTCGAGATAATTCTTTAAGCCCATTTGCTTAACCTTCCTTCTCAATAGTGGTCAGACTGTCACGTAAAATACGACCGTGGTCATATTTACCCGGACAGACGAAGGTACATAGCGCTAAATCTTCTTCATCTAGCTCTAAACAACCCAATGTTTGCGCGCCGTCTAAATCACCAGCACATAAATCGCGCAATAACATAGTCGGTAACAAATCTAATGGCATCACACGTTCGTAGCTGCCGATTGGCACCATCGCACGATCACTACCGTTAGTGGTTGTGGTTAAATTAAGCAAACGCTTAGGCGTTAGATGTGAAATATAAGAACGTGTCATTGAAACAACACCACGACCTAATTTCATCCACCCCATGAATTCTTTTTCATGACCTTCAGCTAATACGCTAACTTGGTTGGCGTAACGACCTATAAATGCAACGTCACCAATAGCGGTAGTACCTTGCAGTAC
>JABSRV010000010.1 GCA_013214905.1 Psychrobium sp.
TTCAGACGGTAAAAGGAAAGCCTACAGGCATTGCATTTGTAGACTCTACAAGCCTAAAAGTTTGCCACAATATCCGTATTCCACGCAATAAGGTCTTTGATGGTGTTGCCAAACGCGGGAAGGGAACAATGGGCTGGTTTTACGGTTTCAAGCTACATTTATTGATTAACCATATATAGGGGAAATTATTTCTCTGAAGATAACACCAGGTAATACAAACGATAGAACGCCTATTCCAGAGTTATGTAAAAACTTGTACGGAAAGCTTTATGCGGACAAAGGATATATCGGTAAAAAGCTTAATGAGAAGTTAGCGGCGCATGACGTTGATTTAGTCACTACCGTTCGTAAAAACATGAAAGCTAAGGCAATGTCAGTATTTGATAGGGCTATGTTATCAAAGAGATACATTATTGAAACGATAAATGATCAACTTAAAAATATTTCACAAATAGAGCATAGTCGACATCGTAGTGAGGCAGGTTTTATGTTGAATGTCATTTCAGGCATAGTGGCTTATTGCTTAAAAAAACAAAAGCCACGTATTAAGTTATCACCGAGTGAATTTGGATTAATGTCGATCTAGAAAAAGAGTCTTCTTAAGCAGATCTCAGGTTACTTAATTGGCTACTGACTTGTTGTGTTGTGTTATGTTTTGCATAGGGTTTCCTTTATTTTATGAGTATTGGATTTAATGGTTTTTATTTCCACCAAAGAAGTGTTTTATTTATATTGACAATTGATTTATAAACGAATAATCTTATTTCGCGTTTACTTTACAGGCTATGTAAGGTGTTAAAATAATGAACAGATGGAAAAGGATTAATGTTCAATGGAAATTTATCAAGATAGTGTTCTAGAATCAAAAACCGCCATAAAAGAAACTTATTTTCAATATCGCCTAAAACAGAGAGAGGCGTTACTTGGATTAAGTGAAAATGTAAGAGTAGCCCTCACTCGTAAAGAATTGTATACAAGGTTGGAAAAAGGGATAGGGCATACTCCTATTCAAAAAATTTCATTACCGAATAACAACGTGCTTATTCAAAAATTCGAGACCAGTAATCCTACCGAAACCCATTATGATAGATGTTATATCAGGTTAATAAAACTGCTGGAGGAGAACGGCTCTATTTCTCCTGGTGACATTTTACTGGAGACAACATCAGGAAGTGCAGGCGTATCTTTTGCGTGGATATGTAAACTTCTTGGATATGAAGCTATTGTTTTTATGCCAAGCTTTGTGCCTGAACCTCGAATTCTTGAAGTATCTAACTTAGCATCAGCAGTACATCTAAACGAAAATAAAGAAGAATATTTATTAGCTTGCGCTAGGGATATGGTTAATTACTATCGTTCTAACAAAAAAGAAGCCACATCTCAGGGCAAAAAAATATACATGCCTAATCATTCTCAACATGATTATACACCAGAAACGTTTAGCACCATTGCCGATGAGTTAAAGCAAGATTTAGGCGAATTAAATGTCGATTACTTTATTGGTGGTATAGGTAATGGTAGTACCCTTTTAGGTATAGGTCAGAGGTTTAAAGAAATCTATCCTGAGGCAAAAGTATTGGCTTTTGAACCAATGACAGCATGCCCGTATTATCTTCGCCATCAAAAAAAGTGGGGGAAGTATGCACCTATATTAATTGCTGATTCAGATATACCTGAAAAATTTTCATTCCACCAAATGCCGGGAACAGGAAGTTTTGGGAATGTTGACTTTCCATTTATAAACAAAGCGATAGCAACGGGAGTTATTGATGACATTTTACCTGTTCCAGATGCAAAAATTATTGCTAATGCCACTTATAATGACGACTTGTCACAGCAAGATAAACAAGGGAATACGTCAATTGTCGCACGATATATTGCGGAAGAGTTAGCCAAAGGGATTTCTGGAAAAATCATATTTACCTTAGTATATGACAAAGCTGATCGTTATGGAAAACCGAGATACCTGAAATAATTATTTAACAATTTTTTGATGTTTTAAGGTTCTACAAAATGAAAATGAATACTGCTTTGGAAAATACGATACTCTTGCATCATTATTTTGAGAAAAATGCAAAGTCAAACCCTGATAATTTAGCTGTTTCTGATGAATATATAACTCTTTCTTACAAGCAATTGAATAAGAGGGCTAATCAGTTAGCTCGGCTCTTGGTCAGTGAAGGCGTAGATGTCGGAGATCATGTTGCTATATTACTCAACAGAACAGCTGATATTATTGTTAGTATGTTGGCAATATTAAAGGCTGGTGGAGCAATAGTCGCCATCGATCCTAAGTACCCTACCGACCTTGTTAACTATATGCTCGTTGATAGTGAAGCCAAGGTTGTATTATCTTCGACAAAAGTAAAAGATAAGTTTCAGTCAGCAATTGGCGACTTAGTCTTATGCCTCGATGAAGAATCCACCTTTAAAAAGTTGGCTAAATTACCTGACAATAACTCAATCGAGTTGTCAGGGCCGTTTACTGGCGATGAATTAGTTTATGTTGTATATACATCAGGCTCTACAGGCAAGCCTAAAGGTGTAAAACTTCCCCATAAATCTATTGTTAATGTATTAGCTGATCAATCGAGAGGTTTTGATGTTTTAGCATTGCCTCTGAGGTCGTTACAGTATTCCTCCATCAGTTTTGATGTTGCATTCCATGAAATAATTACAGCACTTTATACTGGTGGTAGTTTATATATTGTAAATGAGGACATGCGAACTGATTTTACTTCATTACTTGAATTCATTTGTAAAAATCGCATCGAGCGAATATTTATGCCTAATCCTGTATTACAGGCCTTGGCATTTGCAGCAATTGAAAGTGGCATAAGCCAAGATTTATCATTGAAAGTGATTGTACAATCGGGGGAGCAACTTCGTATGTCGCCTGAGCTAACATCATTTTTAATGACTACTAATTGCCAACTGATTAATCAATACGGACCGGCAGAAGCCCATGTGGTCTGTTATTACATTAGTGATGAACCTTATGATAAGTGGCCTGAATTTCCTCCTATTGGCTCTCATATTATAAAGAATACAAAACTGTATGTACTTGATGGGAATTTAAATGAAGTTGAAAACGGTGAAGTAGGCGAGTTATTCATTGCTGGTATTGGTCTGGCTAATGGTTACCAAAATAAAACGGAAAAGACCCAATCGCATTTTATTTCGAATCCTTTTTCATTTGAAGAAAAGTATAACCGACTTTACAAAACAGGCGACCTTGTAATACAAAAAAATAACGGCGTTATAGAGTATGCTGGCCGTTCTGATCATCAAGTCAAGATCAGAGGGTTTAGAATCGAGCTGTCTGCTATTGAGTCTGTATTATTAAGTTTTAGCTGTGTAAAAAGTACGGTAGTTAGTGCGGTAAAATTACATGAAGGTCAATCGGAAAAATCTCTAGTCGCTCATGTGGTTACCCATATTCCTGAGCAATCTCTACCCCATGATGAAAATGAATTAATTCATTTATTTAAATCTGCACTCGGTGAACGTTTACCTGACTTTATGATGCCCAATATCTTTATTTTTATTGACGCGTTACCACTGTCAAATAATGGAAAGGTGAACCGTAAAGCTTTGTCTATGCCAACGATGGAGCATCTACTTAGCTCTAATTTTATACCAAGTAATGGTCAATTAGAACAAGAGCTTTTAACTTGCTATGAGACGCTCCTTAGACTTAAGGAAATAGGTGTTGGCTTGAATTTTCTGGAGCTAGGAGGAAGCTCTTTAAATGCTATGAGGTTAAATAGAACAATAGAAAAGACCTTCAAGTGCAGGGTTGGGATCCAAGACATAATGACCTTATCTATTCGAGAACTTGCCTTATTGATCAACAATAAAATTGAACAATGTCCAGCACAATCTGAAAAAATCGCTCTCGAGAAGGTCTAACATGACAGATTTAGCAGAGCGGTATCAAACGATTAAAGCAATAATTGAAAGTGCATCTAAGTCTTTTAATAGACCGTTATTACTTGCTGTTAGTAAGGTTCAACCAATTAAAAAAATGGAGTTTTTACACGAATTTGGTATTAATGATTTTGGTGAAAGTTACCTTCAAGAAGCCTTAATTAAAATAGAACATTTTAAGAATAAACCGATAAATTGGCACTTTATTGGTCCTATTCAATCCAATAAAACGCGTTTGATCGCCGAAAATTTTGACTGGGTGCATAGTGTTTGTTCTGTGAAAGTTGCAAAACGCTTAAGTGCTCAGCGACCTGAGTCAATGCCGTCATTAAACATATGTTTGCAGGTTAATATTGATAACGAATCAACAAAAGCAGGAAAATTACCTGAGGAAGTAAGCTTATTTTTTGATGAAATTAAGGCACTGCCTAATCTGTCTATTAGAGGTTTGATGTGTTTACCTAAAAAACGAGAAAATATTGTCGATACATGCGAGAGCTTTAATCGTTTAGCCAAGCTGAAAAATAGCCTATGCGATAAAATGGATACACTTTCAATGGGCATGTCTTCAGATCTGGAATATGCTATATCGGAAGGTTCAACAATTGTCCGTGTAGGTACCGCTTTATTTGGTACTAGGGGCGATATTGTACCATCAGAATTTAAAGTGGATGGGTTGAATAATAATGGTTACTAGAAAAGTTGTAATAACAGGGATGGGAATGACGTCTGCTTTAGGTAATGGAGTCGGAGAGTGTTGGAGTAATTTGGTAACCGGAAAAAATGGTATCGAGACTATAGAAAGGTTCAAGGTGATTAATAGCATAGTCACTTTTGCAGGTACTAACCCAAAAAATGACGTATGCAAGTATCCTAGAGATATTATTGTTAAAATGATGCATGAAGTTATTCAAGAAGCTACTGCCGATGAAAAACTTGAATTTGACGAAATGTACTATAGCTTAACTAATGGGATATATGACTGGCCTATTAGGTTAAGAAATTTAGAACAGAAAGTGAAAGAAGATCCTTTTCAAAAGTACTTTCTTGAAAGTGAATTTGCCGATCAATTAAGGCAGGAATATAACGTGAATTCAATGCCCACATTTGTGTCGAATGCGTGTGCTGCATCAGCAAAAGCAATTCAGCTAAGCTATCGAAGAATAAAAGAAGGTCATGCATCGCGTATTCTTGTTGCCGCCTCAGATTGTTGTGTTGCGGGTGAAACAATTGCCCTTTTTGGCCGGCTTTCTGCTCTATCGACTAAAAATGCAACATTTACATCTGCGTCCAGCCCATTTAGTGAGCAACGGGATGGGTTTGTGATTGGGGAAGGTGCAGCCTCTTTAATTTTGGAAGACGAAGAACTTGCTAAATCTCGTGGCGCAACCATTTATGGTTATGTTTTGGGAACTGGAAATACGACAGATAATTATCATAAAACCAAGGGAGATCCTGAAGCGAAGAAAATAGTTAATTGTATGAAGAGTGCTCTCGATGATGCCCAAATAAAATTTTCTGACTTAAGTTGTATCCATGCACATGGGACTAGTACTGTGGAAAATGACAAGATGGAAGTAAAAGCAATTGAACAGTTAGCTGTTGGACATCCTATTAAAGTCACTTCTGTTAAATCTATGATAGGTCACTCACTTTATGCTGCGGGTGTCATTAATGCTGTATGTGCACTGCAAAGTATTAATACAGATTTAATTCCTCCCACCATAAACTTTAACGAAAATAGAGATATAGAAAATATCGATATTGTGACTGAAAAGGCTATTAATTGGCAGAATTCGATAGTGATGTCAAATTCTTTCGGGTTTGGTGGGCAGAATGTTTCCTTAATATTTGCTAAGGCACGCTAAAAATTTAATTTTACTAAGGAAGGTTCTTATGAAGTCAAGTTTTCCAAACAATATTGCTCAAAAGTATATCTCTTTGGGCTATTGGAAGAAAAAAACTCTACCTGAAAGCTTGTGCGAGTGGGCTGCTCAGCATAAAGATAGAGTAGCACTAGTCGATGGCTCAAAATCATTAAGTTATGAAGCATTGGAAATCCAATCTAAAAAATTAGCCTATTCCTTTGTTAATGCAGGCCTTAAACCTGATGATAGAGTTGTTGTTCAGCTTGCTAACTCTAATGAATTTATTATCGTTTTATTTGCATTAATGAATGCGGGAGTTTTGCCTATACTTGCTTTGCCATTACATAGGTTTAATGAAATTGATGATATAATAAAAGTATCAGGTGCTGTGGGTTATATCTCTCAATCAAGGTTTGGCGGGTTTGATTATAATAAACTGGCTAAAGACCTAAAGAAGAATAATAAAACATTAGAAAAAATATTTTTCACAACATCAAATAGTGATTTTCAAGCACTTGATTCACTTGATAATAGGCTAACAAAGCTACCAACTATTGTTTTTGATGAGATAGCACTTTTTCTTTTATCAGGAGGAACTACTAGCTCCCCAAAACTCATTCCTCGAACACATACCGATTACTTATATAATCTTGAAACAATGGCCACAAAATGTGGTATGGATGAAAATTCAAAATTTCTTGCTGCAATCCCTGTATCTCATAATTTTGCGTTGGCCTGCCCAGGTGCCTTGGGAGTATTAGCTTCTGGTGGAACTGTTGTCTTTGAAAAACATCCTGATCCACTTGAAATATTGGAAAAAATTGATACTCACCAAATTACGCATCTTGCCTTAGTACCGATTTTAGCTGATCTTATTTGTATTGCGGCAAATGAAATAGACGAATTTGATTTAAGTAGCTTAGAACTTGTTCAAGTGGGAGGAGCACGGTTTACAGCGGAATCAGCTAAAAGGCTTCTGGTTTCAATTGGTTGTAATTTGCAACAGGTTTTTGGCATGGCAGAAGGATTACTTTGCTGCACATTGCTTGATGACGATGATGAAATAAAAATAACTTCGCAAGGGAGGCCTATTTCACCCCATGATGAAATCCTTATTCTTCAAGCTAATGGACTGCCGGTTAAAGAAGGTGAAGTTGGTGAACTTTATACTCGCGGGCCCTATACACTGAGGGCATATTTTAATGCAGGGCATCATAATGAAACTGCTTTTACAGATCAGGGATTTTATCGAACAGGTGATTTGGTAAAATGCACATTTGAAGGAAACCTTATTGTTGCAGGTCGGGTAAAGGAATTAATTAATCGTGGTGGTGAAAAATTTTCACCACTTGATGTAGAGAATCACTTGATCCAACATGATCACATTATGGAAAATATATTAGTTTCTGTGCCTGACGATACCTTAGGCGAACGAACTATATTATTCGTGAAAGTCGATAATTGTGATATTAATCGAGCCGACGTTATTTCCTTTCTTAAAGGCAAGGATGTACCTGCATATAAATATCCTGATGACGTTGTAGTTTTAACACAATTACCTCTTACTAGTGTAGGTAAAATTGACAAACTAAAGCTTCTGGAAAATTACCAATATAGTAAAAGGAATAGTGACTGTGTCAACGAGTTTTAAAATTGAAATGGAAAGCAGGGTAATAAAACCAATTCACTTGGCTGAGAGAATTACGAAGTTGTTACTTTGTGGTTCAGATTTTTTTCTCTATGAAAAAGGTGAAAAATGTTTCCTAGGCCTAGGTGTTAACGCAAAAATCAGTGCAGACACCTCAGGAACCGTTATTTATTCAAGCTCCATTGACGAACAAAAATTTTCTGGAAAACGTATTTCATTACTTATTCAGGAAGCTATTGAATATATGAATGTTGATGACTGGCGTCTTCATGGCTTGGTTTATTTTGATTTATCAATTTTAATTCATCAGTTAGATGTAAATTATAGTAACCACCAACCTGCATTTGAATTTATTTTACCTAAAATCGATATTGAGATCAGTAAGACATTAATAACGATTAAAATAGCGGATGAAAATGAATTTGATTCATCTCAAATTAAAGAAAAAATACAGGCTCTATTAAATGATGTTACTTTTACTGAGTTAGATAAATATCAGCCTCAAAAAGACACGAGAGAGATTGATATAACGTCAGATACAAATTACCAAAAACATGTTAAAGATGCTGTGGAGTGTATTTCTAACAATGACTTTCTTAAGGTTATATTGTCTAGACGTGTTTATATTCCATTTAAGGTTGATCTTTTAGAAAGTTTTGGCCGTGCAAGAAAGAATAATACACCGGCTCGTTCATTTATTTATCAGTTAGATAATCGTGCAGCTTTTGGACTTAGTCCTGAAACTGTTGTAGAGGTATCAAGCGAGGGGGTTGTCAGTACGCAGCCTTTAGCAGGAACTCGTAGTTTGGGAGAAACGCCAGAAGAAGAAGCAAGGTTAAAAGCTGAATTATTGAGTGACTCTAAAGAAATTGCTGAACACGCCATATCAGTGAAATTAGCTGTGGAAGAAATGGAAAGTATATGTAATCAATCATCGGTCGCAGTTAGTGAATTTATGAATGTGAAACGCCGTGGTAGTGTACAGCATATTGCATCTCGTGTTGTTGGGCAACTTCAAGAAGAACGTTGTTCTTGGGATGCTTTAATAGCGCTTTTCCCTGCGATTACAGCTTCTGGGATATCTAAGAAAAAATCTATTCAGTATATCTATGATATGGAACCATATAATCGAGGTTTGTATAGCGGAGCGTCTATTCTTGCAGATAGTACAGGCATGTTAGATGCAGCTTTAGTTATTCGAACTCTATTTAAAGAAGGGGATGATTATTGGTTACAAGCTGGTGCAGGCATAGTTAAAGAATCTCGATTTGAACGTGAGTTTGAAGAAACTTGTGAAAAGCTAAGTGCCATCTCAAAGTTTGTAATCGAAGCAGCATAAAGGAAAAGTCTAATGTCAGAACAAAACCTATCGCTACAATCGCATGGCTGTGAAAGTAGCGTATTTGAAAAACTGGAAAAAATTTGGAAAGAAGTATTGTCTATTGAGTTTATTGAACCAGAAATAGGTTTCTTTGAAGCAGGGGGGAATTCGATTTACGCAATGAAGATTTGCATAGCTATTAAAAAAGTCTTTGGTATTACTGTTAAAGCGAACGAATTTGAGTCATCCCCCAGTTTAGTAGACTTAGTTGAAAAATTAAAACTAAAATTGAGCGATGTGTAGGCACTTCACATCTACATTAAGTATGTAAATAAAGGTAAGTTTTTATGTCAGTAATAGAGTCCGTTAGCAGAGAAGAAATATTTAAATATGTTGAAAGTGCAATTTTTGAACGTATTGATATTGAAGATTTAGGTATTTCAGCGATAAGTGAAGATGATGCACTCATCGCAACACTTGGTTTAGATAGTGTAGATTTTTTGGAAGTAGTATTTGATATTGAAGAACGATATGAGATAAGCATCCCGATTGAAGATTGGCAAGGACAAGCGGAAGGAAAAGAGGAAAATCATGCTGTCGATAATTTTGTAATGTCAACTTTTGTAGATAATATTCAAAGTTTAGTCAATGAAAAGTAAAGTAGTAGCATCTTTAATGTAATTGTAGAAAATATACACTCTTTGATATTTAATAGAAAGGAATTCAAACGTACAGATGTTTAATATTCAGTATAGCGCGGCCATTATTGGGATCGGAAGTATTTCTAATTTAGGGGTAAAGCAAGGAAGGGAAGGAGGTGATAAGAGTTTACATAAATTGAAGGCTAGGACAGATATTATCAGTCCTGTAGAGTTTTCATTAGATCGTTATGTGCCTAAAAAGAAAGAACAAAGATCCATGTCTCAAAGCCAAGCTATGGCTGTTTATGCGGCAGGCTTAGCGATAGAGAATGCTGGAGTGTTAAACGATTTAGAAGTTTGTAATGACCTACGTCTTTTACTTTCATGTTCTATTGGTGAAAGAGATGAGCGTGTTGATGTCAATATTTTGAAAAATCGACATGAGCAAAATTTTTGCCTTAATAGTGAATTAAGAAAGATGAGGCCTACAACTATTCTACAACGTTTACCAAGTTTGTTCTTGGCCAATGTTTCTATGGCATTTGATTTAAATGGTGAGACAGTTTCCTATGTTGGGGAAACCTCGGCTGCAATTGCAAGCTTAAAGTATGCATTGAGTACTGTTAGCTCGAGTAATACGGGCAGAACATTAGTTGGCGGTGTCTTTAATGGCCAACAGCCAATTTACCATGAAATGGTTGGACATAATAAAAATTTTCCAAAGTATCAAGAGTTAGTCTTTGGTTCTGCTGCTACTTTTACCATTTTGAAAAATGTTGACCAGGCTAGACAAGAAGGGACTTGTGTTTCAGAACTGAGGTATTGGGGAGAATTCGTAAAAGACGATATTGCGAAGGTACTTAAGAGTGTTAACGCTAAGTTGATCTCTATTATGCATGAACTCACCAACACGAGTAGTTTATTGAATGATCTAATAGCGTTGGATATGGATTTATTTAACGTTAATGATTACGTCGGTAATTTATTTGAGGCTTCTACTCACACTCAAATTATGCTGACACTTAGTTATTATAATACATCCTTAATTCAGGGAAGTGAGGCCTTTATATTGAGTGAAAATATTAGCGGTCGCTTTAATATATTTAGCTTAATTCATTAGGCCATACTATTTAAACTGAGTGCGAGTTTGTAGCATGACACCATCAAACGAAATAAAAAAATGTCCGGTTATGTAACTAAAGTTGCTAGTCCATTTGGTAAGAAAACAATTTTTGACCAATATATGTTCATCCGTTCAAAGACTACCCAGTGTCTACGTGAGTGCTAGGAAGCGATACACGCATTAAAAATTCCGACAAATGTATTATTCTTAACAACTTTAGTTCAAATAGGTGACTTGGTTGATCCTGTTATGAGGTTAACTTTTTAGTAAAACGGGTATTCAAATCACTAATCTTAATCAATAAAATCCATATAAGGAAATGTCATGTTAGTAGACAGTGAAATAAAATTACCAGCATTAGAACTTACGGGGGTAGATCTCCTCTGTGAGTCTTGGTCAGATTATGTGATGGTATATGATTATGTCATTGACCAAGATGAATTATGCCAAAGTTTAAAAAAGGCACTAAATAGAAACCCATATTTTGGTGGTCGTAAGCTATGTGGTGCCGACGGAAAAGGTTATATTTCGTCAGATGGAGGGGCATCCATTGAATTTCATCACGAAAATACTGAACTCCCTGATGATTATGTAGAATTTGATCAAGATGATGATCATCTATTTTGTGATCGCTCAAATAGAAAAAAACATAGAGCATCAAGAACAAGTTTAAAAGTTGCACTCTTTCAAATCAAAGTGACAACATTTAAAAACGCTACTGTGATGGGATTTAGTGTTTGGCATAGTCTTGCCGATGGTACAACATTTTTTGATTTTATTAATGCTTGGACAAGTATTCATCGCGATGTTGAAGTACCCGATATCAATTTTGATCGTATAGAACGAGATTTAACTCATGTTGATTCGGATTTTAGTAACAGTTTGAAAAAGATAAGTTTCTATACAGATAAGGAAAAAAAAATTAAGCCAATGCAGGAGCAAACGTTTGTTTTAACTAGTACTCAACAAAAACAAATATTTGCATTAAATAACCCGCATCAAACAGTAATGAATGTTGATATTTTACCCGCGTTTGTATGGAAGCTTATTCTTGGTTCATTATCAGCATCGAACATGTTAACCGCGTCTCTTTATTCTGTTTATGATGTTCGTCCTCTTGTAGGGGTGTGTGACAACTATGTTGGCAATTTACTTTATTATCCAAATGTAACGGTCAATCGCTCAGAAGTTGACAATTTATCTGTTGAAAGTATTGCTGAATCAATTAGAGAAAGTGCATATGAACTGTTAGATGAGGCAGATTTTATTTTGGATGAAATTGTATGGTTATCTAAACATGTCACGTCATTAAATAAGAGTCAATTTATTCATGGTACTTTGGGAAGCGCTATTTATGAGGATGCCGTTATTTACAATAATTTATCGAGTTTGCCATTAAGTCGGATGGATTTCGGTAATGGTGCACCATCTTATATTGATTGTCCTCTTGCTGAAGACGTGAAAGATGCTCGTTTTATTACTGTATTTTCTCTGCCGTCAAATGAAAATGATTTAATGGTTAAAGTTAATTTAACCGTAGAAGAAATGAAAATATTTGAAAAATCATATCATGCTTATATACAGGATCTTTGTCAAGAAGTGGAACCTTGTATCTAGTTAATTTTAAACAGAATAAGTATGATGCTTGCTAAGTGGTATTGCCGTTTTAGGTAAGTAATAAAAGGAAGCTGACACTTGTGAATGGTAATATGGAGAAATTTGTTTTGGATATCAGTAGAACCCCAGAGAGTATCACTTACATATCTAGGAAGACGAACGCACAATATAGCAAGCATCTGTCTGAAGACTGGCATGGAGGCGATAGATTTAAAACAATATTAATGAATGCTATTTCGTTTTTATTACCGAGTGGAGAAAAACTTCTTATTGATGTGATCAATAATAACCTTAAGAACATTAACGATGAGAAGTTACTACGTGAGTGCAAATGGTTTATTCGTCAAGAGGTAAATCATTCAGCAGAGCACATTCGTTATAACAATTCGCTGTGCGATAGCCGTGGTTATGACTATGAAAAATTGCAGTTAGAGTCTCATATTAATAGAAACTCATACAAGGTAGTAAAGAGAGCTCTTGGAGAGCAATATTGTTTAGCAATGACCGCGTGTATTGAACACTTAAATTCAATAGCTGGGGAGTTAATGTTAACTGATAAACGTTGGTTTTCGGGCATGCCAATAGAAATGATAGATTTTTGGGAATGGCACTCTATTGAAGAAATTGAACACAAAGCGGTTTGTTTTGATGTTTATTTATCTATTTATGGAGAACGTGAACTACTGCATAAAGTTATGCGATATTCAGCGCAGCAACTAGGCCATACTATTTTAAGTATTGCGTGCAATATGTATCAAATGGAAGGGCACCCGAAAGAAGAAATAGAGACTTGGATAACCCAATCAGAATTTATGGCGGGCGAAAACGGTATATTAAAAACAATCGAACGTAAGATTTCTCCTTTTTATGATTTCAATTTTCACCCTTGGGACAATGATAATAGTGAGTTGTTAGCTAAATTCACTACTTAGTTTTATTGTTCGTTTTTAAAGTATCACAACGACTTTACGTAGAAGTTGTACCGTTGTATTTTGCCCTAACCAGTTTAACTAGTTGTTGCATGAAAGGGCGAGTTTGGAGTATCAAAAGTGGAAAATGAGAATAAATCAACAAATGAAGAAATTGCGATTATTGGTGTTTCAGGGCGGTTTCCTAATTCGACTAATGTAAGTGAATTTTGGACTAATTTGAAAGATGGCACAGATTGCGTGTCTAAAATACCAGGAAATCGCTGGGATCACTCCAAGTTTTGCTCTAACGCTAAGGAAGATGGGTATGATATAGAGTGCAAATGGGGGGGATTTGTTGACGGTGTTGACTTATTTGATCCACAGTTCTTTGATATGCCGTTAGCGTTAGCACCCTTACACGACCCTAATGAACGACTTTTTTTAGAAACAGTTTGGAATTTATTAGAAAGTGCCGGTTATCCACGTAAATTGATTGATAGTGAATATAACGCCAATGTTGGTTTATTTCTGGGATTAACTCGTCAAGAATATCATTACTTTGCGTCAGATAGCTTTGAGAAAGCTGCTATGTCAGGACTTTCGCATGCTGCGGTAGCCAATAGAGTTTCTCATTTTTTTAATTTTAAGGGACCTTCAGTAGCTATTGATACATTATGTTCGTCATCGCTTACTGCAATTGATCGTGCTTGTAATAGCCTCTTAAATAGCGAATGCCAGCTAGCCGTTGCAGGTGGTATAAATCTTTCGTTACATCCAGCTAAGTATTTGTTACTTACGCAAGGACAAATGCTTGGAGATGACCCTGAACAACGCAGTTTTGGTCAAGGTAAAGGGTATATACCCGCCGAGGCTATCGGGGCCGTCCTATTAAAAAGAGTCTCAGACGCAAAACGTGATGGCGATAAAATCTATGCGGTAATTAAATCCAGTAATGCTATACACGGAGGAACGACTAATTGGCTATTTTCGCCAAACCAAACCTCCATTAGCAATTTGGTTAATAAAACGTTAGCTGATGCAAATGTAGCCCCTGAATCTATTGGATATATAGAGGCTTCGGCGAATGGCTCTCCCTTAGCTGATAAAGCCGAGTTTGATGCGTTATCTAAATCATTTAGATTGTATTCTGAAGACACTGCTATTTGTCCTATAGGGTCTGTAAAGTCGAATATTGGTCACCCCGAAGCTGCCTCTGGTATATGTCAGCTTATAAAAGTTGTATTACAACTTCAACACAAAACAATTGTACCCAGCATTAAAGTCGATGCGCCGAATCCAAAATTAAGATTAGCTAAATCACCATTTTATTTACAAAATCAGTTGTCACAATGGAAAGTCAGACAAACAGAGCAAGGAGACCTTCCTCGTCGTGCGCTTATTACCTCAATTGGTGCTGGTGGAAGTAACGCGTGTTTAGTCTGTGAGGAATATCAGTCAATGGAATCGTATAGGATGCCTTCATCTGAGTTTCAAACTCAGTCAGTTTGGGTGTTTTCTGCACGTTCTGAAATGGCTTTGTATTCCATCGCACAAAATGTACATGATTATTTAATACAGAAACAACAAGACCTGACTAAAAGTGAACACCTAGGTTTCCTTTGTTCTTTGGCTTATACATTGCAAACTCGTCGAGAAGAGATGGTATTACGTTTTGCTTTTGTGGCCAAGACAATGGAGGATGTTATTAAGTCTATTCATCAGTTTTTACAGCAAAAAACTAAACAAAATATAACGTATTTACCTGTTGGTGATGTCAGAGAACTAACGAAAGAACAGAGAAAATTATTATTAGGGCAAGTGGGTCGAAGCTTAGCAGAAGGTTATCTTGAAGCAGAACAATATGGTGAGTTGGCGAAACATTGGAGCCAAGGTGGTAGTGTGGATTGGGTAAGTTGTTACCCTAAAAAGTTAGAGGTTATTCAAGACTTGCCTAACTACCCATTTGATAAAAGTCGATTTTGGTTATCAGGCTCTGGTAATATTTTTAGTAATGATTTCATAAATAATAAGCAAGTAGCGGCTAGTTCAAGTAATGTTGACTATAGCTATGATGATATTTCTCGATTGGTACTTGAAAGTATTACCAATGAAATTGGTGGGGCTTATGAGGGGCTATCACTTGCACAGTCTTTGCTAGAGCTAGGAATGAACTCTATAAGTGGTGTCAGGCTGTTAAGGCAAGTAGAGATACAATTTCACATTAAAATTAGTATTAAAGAGATGTTTTTGGCTTCAACGACTAATGGGTTAATTCTCCTTGTTCAACAAAAGTTGCAGCATCAAAACTCTGAAGAAAGTATTCAACGAAAAACGTTTGCTTTTCTACCCTTTAACCCAAATGAAAAAAAATTCCCTTTGTCTGAAGGACAAAAAGCATTATGGCTTGACTACACGCTAGACCCTAACTCCGAAGCTTATTTGATCCCAATTGCAATGAAATCTAAAAATGACATCAGTGATGTCATTCTGAAAAAAGTGGTTGACGAGTTAGTGAAAATTTATCCAACCCTTTGCACGTATTTTTATGAAGATAAAACTGAGGTGTTTCAAGGAATATCTGATGATATATACAAAGGTGCAAGTGATTTATGTTTTGTGAGTAAAGTCTATAAAATTGAAGATAAGTTACTTGAGTCCGAGTTGAGCCAACAGTTGTTTTTACCAATGAACTTAACAAATGAACCCTTATTTAAAGTGGTTCATTACAGTAATAAGCAGTCACACGTTTTAGGTTTAACTGTGCATCATATTATTGCGGATGGTCTTTCAGTATCATATTTACTCAGTACTTTTGTTGAACTATACCAACAATTTTCTAAGAACGAAGTTAATGTAATAGAGCCTTCAAAGTATCAATTTAATGCGTTTGTTGAATGGGAACAGCAATATTTAACGTCACCAGAAGCCAAAGGTGATTATGATTATTGGCAACAATTGTTAAAGGACATAAAACAGCCTGTTCATTTGACCGATATTTTTAAAGCAAGCTCAGATCCGCAATCAATAAGCAATCGGAATTTAGCGTTCACATTAAAAAAAGACATATCTGCTCGACTTAAACAAAGAGCAATTAGTCAACAGCTTAACATGTCAGTTGTATTTCTTGGCCTATATCAAATATTGTTGCATAAATATACAGACGCAAATGATATTGCGATAGGTATGCCTGTACTGGGCCGCTCAGAAGAATCATTTAGTCATATGCTAGGAAATTTCGCGAATATTATCTTAGTTAGAAGTCAGTTAGCTGCCCATACGGGCTTAAATGAATCACTTGATGCTTTGAAAAACCAGCTATTAGAGAGCATTGAACATGCGAACTATCCATTTCATTGCTTGAATAATCAGTTCAAAGATAATAATAAAGGTGCTCTTAGCCCTTATATTGATGTAACTTTTGCGTTTCAAAATTTTATTGATGGTGAAAGTATCACTCTCTTTCAAAATAATGAAGAACTAACTCTTGAGTTTATTGAACAGGTTTCTCAAAGTGGTAATGTAAGTTTTGGACTTGAAGTTATTGAAGTTTCAGATGAATTTATACTTAAATTAAAATTTCAAGGAAATCAAGCAGACGTAGCTAAAGTTGATCGGTTCGTGCAAAGCTATGTCTACCTGATAGAGCAATATCTTGAGCAAGAAGAATGCTTTATAGCTAAATTACAAGTGTTGAGAAAGCATGAAAGTGCCGCATTAATCACCCCAAGAAAAGCTTATAAGTCTAATGTGCTATTGCATGAAAAGTTTTCCCAGCAAGTAGAAGCTTTTGGCGACAAGCATGCGTTAACTCATAATGGTAACTCGCTGACTTATAAAATGCTGGATAAAAAAGCAAATCAGTTAGCTAACTATATACAAAAAGAAGGGGTAACAGTAAATACATTAGTGGGGGTAGGAATTGAGCGCTCTACTGATTTGATTATTGCTATTTTAGCCATATTAAAAGCGGGCGGCGCTTATGTACCTTTAGATCCAAGGTATCCTAACTCTCGACTAAATTACATTATAGATGATGCTCAGTTGGAGTACTTACTTATCACGACAGATGAAACTGATATTTTTTCCGATATTCAAATTGAAAATATCATCATCATTAATGAAGTGAATACCGCGCTTGAACACTCTGTACTTGTGCCTAGTTGCCGTGATAGCCAAGACTGCAATGATCTTGCTTATATTATTTATACATCAGGAACAACAGGTTACCCAAAAGGAGTTATGCAAACGCACAAGAATGCCTTACGTCTGTTTTTGAGTACTGAAGAAGAGTTTGCTTTTAATAGTCAAGATGTGTGGCTACTTTTTCATTCAATTTCGTTTGATTTTAGTGTGTGGGAATTATGGGGGGCACTGCTGCATGGTGGTCGCCTTGTTATACCAAGTTATGAGTGCACACGTGACCCTAAACAGGTTGTAAACCTGTGTGTAAATGAACAAGTCACTGTATTAAATCAAACGCCAAGTAGTTTTTCTAGTTTTGCTAATCAAGCGATTGCAGTTGATGCGCAACTGCCATCGTTGCGTTACGTCATTTTTGGTGGTGAAGCTATACAGATGAATGCATTGTTATCTTGGTGGACACATTACGGGGAAAATGAGACGACACTGATAAATATGTACGGTATAACCGAAACGACAGTGCATGTAACAATTAAAAAGCTTAGTCGCGATATGGGTAATATATCTGTGATAGGTAGTCCTCTTATGGATCAATCAATTTATTTACTTGATCAGCACCTTAATTTTGTACCACACGGTGCTATTGGTGAAATTTATGTTGGCGGCGCTGGCTTGGCGATCGGATACCTTAATCAAGCTGAATTAACGGCAGAAAGGTTTATTTCTAGTCCGTTTGACGTTGGTATGCGCTTGTATAAGTCAGGCGACTTGGCGCGACAATTACCTAATTTAGAGTTTGAATATATTGGGCGATCAGATAACCAAGTTAAAATTAGAGGCTTTAGAGTTGAATTAGGCGAAGTAGAGCAACAAATACTAAAACATCCGGGTGTTAAATCAAGCCTTATATCTGTCTATCAAAAAGAAGGTATGCCCGCTCAGTTGGTCGCATATATAATGCCTAATAATGAACTTGATGAACATAATCTTGTTAACTCACTTAGACAGTTTGTAGGTGAGCAGTTACCAGTACATATGATCCCTGCTTATTTTTGTATAGTAAGCAGCTGGCCAATTAATGAAAATGGAAAAATTGATAAGGCGCGATTACCAACGCCGAAAATAACTAGTGCTGGCGTTGAAACTGTTGCGCCAACAACTAAAAATGAAACCATCTTAGTTGGTGCCTTACAGGAAGTGCTTAATGTAGAAAAAGTGGGGATAGAAGATAACTTTTATGCCTTGGGTGGTGACTCGCTTCGTGCATTATCGTTTGTTGCTTCCTGTAAGTCATTCGGACTTAATTTTAGTGTCAGTGAGGTATTTAAGTATCCGACGATAAAGTCTTTGGCGTATGCCATTGAGACAGAACCTGCTGAATTATTAGAATTAGTGCAAGTGGATGAGTTTTCTTTAATTAGTGCTGATGAACGTAAGAAGTTAATGTCATTTGAGCTTGAAGATGCTTACCCACTTACCATGTTACAACAAGGTATGGTGCTACATAACCTCAAAGAGTCGGCAAAAGGGCTCTATCACGATGTGTTTAGCTTTCGTATTGAAGCTGGATGGCAAGAACGTGAATTCTTTGAGGCAATGGTCCAATTGATACAAAGGCACACTTCTTTACGTAGTTTGTTGTGGCAAGGTGGAACGCGTCCATTACAGTTGGTTTTCCGAGAGGCGGTACCACAACTCACTGTTATTGACTTACGTGGAGCGTCGGAAATAGAGCAGTCAGATATAGTTTCTCTTTGGATTGAAGAAGAAAAACACTCTGAGTTTGATTTCACTAAACTACTTTGGCGTATAGTTGTTCACCGCTTAAGCGATTCTGAATTTTACTACCATATCAGTTTTCATCATGCATTTTGGGATGGATGGAGTATCGCATCACTTAATACCGAGCTTTTGGTTACTTATGCAAACCACTTGCAAAATAAGCCATTAGATGATGAAGACGCACCTTTGCCTTATCGTTATTTTGTTGAATTAGAGCAACGTGCTCAGCAATCCCAAGCCCATGAAGATTATTGGCTTAACTTTCTAAATGAAACGACATCTCCTTGGTGGGCTAATGAGCCACAAGGAAAAGAGTTTTCACGAAAGCTCGTTTTAAAAACAGAGCAAGCAGAGGCAATACGTGCATTAAGCAATGAAATTGGTGTGCAAGAAAAAACACTGTTTCTTGCGATGCACACAACCTTAATTTGGTTACTTACCGATAAAGAAAATACGTTAACATCTGTGGTGTCAAATGGCCGACCTGAAGCGAAAGGAAGTGAAAAGACCTTAGGGCTGTTTCTAAACTCACTCCCTTTTAAGGCGAGTAAGTTTGATGGCAGTTGGTATGACTTATTTGTAGCAATAGAAAAACAGTTGGTTGATTCTATGGCTTACCGTCATTACCCACTTGCGGATATTCAAATGAAGTCTACTTTAGATTTTTCTGCGTCGCTTTTTAATTATGTTAATTTTCATGTATATGAAGCGCTGCCTGATGCCATAAATGTATTGGATGCAAAACAGTTTGAAAAAACTAATTTTAAATTTGCAATGAATTGCATTAAAGATGTGAAAAATGGCACTTACCATATCGCTTTAGATATTGATTGTGTTGCGTTTGAAGACGAATTAGTTGATCAACTTCCAATCTATATAGAACGTATAATCCAAGCGATGCTTGTTGATCGCGACGCGAAAATTTCACGTTCAAAATTAGAGCAAAGTGATGAAACGCCTCTCACTGAAAATGAAGTAGACTTTTTAGCCAATGAGCTGAATCAATTGTCATGTGATTATCCCAAAAATGTTTGTATTCATACATTGTTTGAATCAAGGGCAACGCAAACGCCTAGCGCTATAGCCCTAATATTTAATGATGAAACGATAACATATGGACAATTAAATGAGAGAGCAAATCAGCTAGCACATTATTTATTGACAACACAACAAGTGCAAAAAGGAGCCTTTATAGGCATTTGTGTTGAGCGTTCTATTGAAATGGTTATTGGTATGATTGCCATTCTTAAAATTGGTAGTGCATATGTGCCTCTGGATCCTAATTATCCCTCTGAACGTTTAGCTTTTATGATTGAGGATTCAAATCTTGATTTGGTATTAAGCCAAACTAAAGTGCAAGGTGCATTGCAAGCTTTAAATGGCACCATTGTACTTCTCGATGGTATTGGAAACTCAGACGATACATGTTCACATTTTTGCAGTGATCATTCTGTAGCCGATATTTCCTTGTATTCAACAGCAAGTTCGTCAGATCTTTCTTATATAATTTATACCTCTGGCTCGTCGGGAACACCTAAAGGCGTTTTAGCGCCGCACATTGCCGTTATACGCCTTGTTGTTAATCAAGGATTTATGCAACTCGATTGCGATACTGTCATGGTGCATTGCTCTAACATCGCGTTTGATGCTGCCACATTAGAAATTTGGGGGCCTTTGTTAAATGGTGGTAAATGTGTGCTTTATAGCGATCAAGTATTAACCCCGGAGCGCTTAAATACGTTAATAGTTAAAGAACAAGTCACCGCAACCTTTTTAACTTCAGGCTTTTTTAGAGAATGGGTGAAATACGCTGACCAGATAAATTTACCGCTTCAAGTGTTAACGGGAGGCGAGGAATTTGATACTAATGGGGGGGGCTATATTGCAAGTCACTGTCCAAATATTACATTGATACATTGCTATGGACCTACTGAAAATACGACTTTTTCGACAACCTATACTTTTCCAAAAGATCATGATTTTAAGGTTGCACCAATTGGTAAACGACTTCATTCTGATGAAGCCTATGTGTTAAATAGCGAACAGGGCATAGTACCTTTTGGCCACGTTGGTGAGTTATATCTGGGAGGGGATGGACTAGCAAAAGGCTATTTGAATCGCCCTGAGCTAACACAAAAAAGCTTTATTAACAACCCGTTTTTCAATGATGCTAATCCACCACGCTCGAAGCATTTATATCGCTCTGGTGATCTTGTTCGCTACTTACCGGATGGAAATTTAGAATTTGTAGGGCGAGTTGATGATCAAGTGAAAATTCGCGGATTTCGCATTGAGCTTGGAGAAATTGAGAGTCAGTTGGTGAAAATACCAACAGTAGATTCGGTATTAGTGGTCACTAAACTAGTGTCACAAATGCTACAACTTATTGCCTACGTCAAACCTCAAAAAGACACATTGCTTGAAGGCGACGAACACAATTATATTGAGAAAATCAAACAGACACTATTAGATCAATTACCAGAGTATATGGTACCTAAGTTTATTGTGCTGGTTGAAAGTTGGCCAACAAATAGCAACGGAAAAATTGACCGGCCGATGCTGCCTGACCCACAAAAAGTATTGTCAAAACTCACTTATATCGCGCCAATTACAGCAGTAGAAATAACGATGATTAAAATTTGGTCAGATTTACTTGAGTTAGATGCCAACAATATTAGTGCTGATTCATGTTTCTTCGAATTAGGAGGTCAGTCTTTATTAGCTCTGAGGCTGAATTCTCACATTCGAGAGACGTTTAATCTAGAGTTATCTCCTAAAGAAATCTTTGACAATACAACGGTTCAAAAAATGGCTAGCCTAATCGAGCGTAGTCAAGTTGAACAATATTTAACAGACAAACAAAATAACAGTGTTATTTTTGATGAAGGAACATTATGAGTATTTCAGCGCTAATCAGAAAGTCAGCAGATCATGGTGTTCTATTATACCTTGAAGGTGATAACTTAAAGTTCAAATTAACAGTAAAATTGTTCCCTGCGGAATTAAAGAAAGAAATCTTAATAAACAAGCCGGAAATCATAGACTTTTTAACGTTTCAATCAAATGGAACTGACGTGCCAATTACCGATATTCCAGTATTGACAGAGCGAAAAAACCTTCTTGCATCATTTGCTCAGCAACGTTTATGGTTCATTGATAAGCTACGTGGAGGCTCTTCTGAGTATAATATGCCAATCGCCTTTAATGTTGTGGGGCAATTGGATTTATCGATACTTAATCGTGTTTTTAATACGATTGTAGAGCGTCATGAAGTACTCAGAACTGTGCTTATTGAGCGTGGAGATACGCTTGAACAAGATATTCGTTCAAAGCAACAATATTCATTTAAAGTTAATGTTATTGACCTAACCGAATACTTAGAAGCTACACAAAATCAATTAATTGAGAAATTAGTTCAAGAAGATTCAACTAAACCGTTTAATTTGGCCAAGGATTTGATGCTACGTGTTAGCTACCTGAAAACAGCAAAAGCGTCTGGTGTGTTGTTATTTAATATGCATCATATAGCTTCTGATGGTTGGTCTATGCAAGTGTTAACGAAAGAATTTTTATCACTATATACCGCATATTCGGCTAACGAAGCTCCCTCCCTTGAAAAGCTAGAGGTTCAGTATGCTGATTATGCTCATTGGCAACGTTCTCGTTTGTCTGATAAGCAGTTTGAATCACAGATTGACTATTGGAAAGAAACTCTCTTAGACATTGAACCATTGCATCTGCTGCCATTAAAGAGAACCCGGCCAGAACAAAAGGGGAGTCGAGGGAAAATAGTCAAAGGAAACATTCCTCTGCAAATAAACGAACGTTTATCTGCCTTGGCACTTCAGCACAGATTAACTCCGTTCATGCTTTTTCACGGAGCTCTGAGTCTTGTACTTTCAAAGTACAGCAATAGTTATGATGTGGTTATTGGTACTGCGAACGCAAATAGATTATCAAATCAGTTATCGCCACTCATCGGATTTTTTGTTAATACCATTGTATTGCGCTTGAATACGAAAAATAGGTTACTGAATGAATATTTACAAGACATTAGAGAGGTGCATCTAGGCGCACAAGTCAACCAAGATGTGCCTTTTGATAAAATTGTTGAGTCATTACAGGTGCCTCGTTCAAATTCTTATACGCCATTGACGCAAATAATGATGACGATGCAGTCTGATTTCACTGGTGATAAGAAAACGACTGGATTAAAAGAGCTCTCTTTGCCAAATGTGAGTTTAACACCCTTATTTTCTAAGGAAACTAATACCAAGTTTGATTTAGAAATAGACTTTAAATTAACTTCGTCTGAAATGGTTATAAATTGGACGTATGATGTTGATTTATTTTCTGAATCTTTTATTTGTCAATTAAACAAAAGCTTAGAAAATATTCTACTTTCTTTATCTGAAATCGCTCACGAAAGTGATATTTGTATCAATGATATTCCCTTTTTGAGCTCGAATGAAAGTGAATATTTAATTACCGGTATGAATCAGTCCTTCACGGATTACCCGCGGGAACAATGTATTCATACGTTATTTGAGTCAATGGTTCAGCAGTCTCCTGATGCGATTGCTGCCGTATTTCAAGAGAGGAAAATTAGTTATGGCGAGCTTAATCAAAAAGCTAATCAGTTATCCCATTATTTGATCGAACATCACAAAATTACACCAGATTCACTCGTTGGGGTCGGTATAGAAAGGTCGATTGAGCTAATCATTGCAGTATTAGCGATATTAAAAGCTGGAGGAGCATACGTACCTTTAGATCCCAAGTACCCGGCAGATACGTTAAAATATCTTTTAGAAGATAGCCAAGTTACTGTTATTCTGACTCAAAAACACATTGATGGGGTGTTGAAAGATTGTAATAGAAAGAAAGTATTCATTGACGATATATTAATTGATGCGGACGGGCATGAGTATAGCCATTATCCCCAAAATAACCCGGCAGGTTATTTCGGTAGCACTAAATCAAGTAATTTAGCTTACATGATATACACATCTGGTACTACAGCGAAGCCAAAAGGGGTCATGGTTGAGCATAAGAGTCTTGTAAATACGGTGTTAGATAATTCTGCTACATTTAACATTTCGCCAGATAGTGTTATCTATCAGGCAACATCTTTTAATTTTGATGCGGCGACTTGGGTGATGTTCATGGCCTTAACGCGAGGAGCGCAAATTAGGTTTGCGTCAAGCATAGATTTTGTTGCTGATTTTGAAAAGTATCAGGATGTCACTCATCTGATGATGACACCTTCGATGTTACAAGGGATTAATCCTGAGACGTTACCTAAGCTTCAAAATATTATCGTTGGTGGTGAAGTATGCTCCCCTTCTTTGCTTGATACTTGGAATTTACCTGATATTTCATTCTTTAATGCTTATGGGCCTACTGAAACAGCCATATGTAGCACGATAGCAAAAATTGGGAAAAATGAGAGGATTTCTTTAGGGAAGCGGATAAGTAATACTCAATTGTTTATTTTGGGGCAAGAACAGGAATTATTACCATTTGGAGCGAAAGGTGAATTATATATAGGTGGTGTAGGTTTAGCGCGTGGATATTTGAATCTGGATGAATTGACCAGGCAGTGTTTCATTCATAGTCCTTATTATCGAGCTAGCGACCCGAATTCATCTTCACATTTATATCGAACTGGTGACATAGTTCGCTATTGTGAAGATGGTCAATTGGAATATATAGGTCGAACAGATGAACAGGTGAAAGTAAGGGGGTTTCGTGTCGAAATTTCAGCGATTGAAAGTCAATTAAATGAATTTGACATCCTTGATAGTTCTGTTGTTATCGCGGTAAACCATGCCGATAGCACTCATTTGATTGCATATATTAAACCTTCATTGGCTGAACCGGTATCAAACCAAAAAGAGTTTTTGGATCAAGTGAGCCGTCAACTTGAAGAAGTGCTGAATCATTATATGGTACCTAGCTACTTTATACTGGTCGATCAGTGGTTGCTTACCTCTAATGGCAAAATAGATAAAAAACAGTTACCGGCATTTGAATATTCTCAGCTTAAATGCGAATTCGTAGAAGCTAGCTCTGAAACTGAAGTTTTATTACGCGATCTGTATAGCGATTTACTCTCTATACCAGCAGAAGAAATCAGTGTCTCGGCAAACTTTTTTGAATTGGGTGGGCACTCTTTAAAAGCGACTCAACTTGTAAATCGAGTAAGGGCAGATCTTAATAAAGAGTTGCCGCTTCAGCAATTGTTTAAACTCGATAGCCTGTCTGATATAGCTACATATATAGACAGTCAAGAAGAACAGCAAGTTAATGATTTTATTGGAAAGAGTGATGAAGATAGAAGTTTGCCATCTTTCTCTCAGCAACGTTTGTGGTTTATTGATAAATTACAGGGACAATCTTCAGAATATAATATGCCAGTTGTTTTTGATGTCACTGGCGCATTAAATCTCGACGTTCTTAATCGTGTTTTTAACACCATTATTGAACGACATGAAGTACTGCGTACAGCATTCCTTGAAAGTAATGGTCGGCTTCTACAAAAAATTAAACCTGTGGGGCAATTTGAATTTAAAACTAACGTATTCGATGCTAGCAAACGCCCTCGTGAGGAGAGACTCTTTGCAATTGATCAATTCATTCAAAAAGAAGCAGGACGATCATTTAATCTAGCAGACGATCTGATGTTGCGTGCACATTACGTTAAAGTATCAGGGGGGACTGGTGTATTGCTCGTTAATATTCATCATATCGCGTCAGATGGTTGGTCGATGCAAGTTCTAACTAAGGAATTTAATGCACTTTATACCGCATTTATCAACGGGGAGCAAAACCCACTTGCGCCGTTAGAAATACAATTTTCTGATTATGCGTCGTGGCAAAGACATTACTTATTAGGAAAGCAAATGTCTTTGCAATTGTCATATTGGCAGGAAATGCTAAAGGATGCACCTTTAGTACATAGCTTGCCGTTAAGTAAGTCAAGAGGGGGTAATAGAACGCATTGTGCTAGCACCATTTATAGTAATGTAGATAAAGAGGTTTCAGATCGTTTAGGAAAATTCCATCGTAACAATGGTTTAACGCCGTTTATGTTATTTCACGGCGCATTAAGCTTTCTATTAGCTAAGCACAGCGATAGCTCAGATATTATTATTGGTACACCTGTAGCTGGTAGAAATCAGCCCCAATTAGCTCCATTAATTGGCTTTTTTGTTAATACTCTTGTACTTAGAGCCAACACCCAAAATAGCTCACTCGATGATTATTTTTCTCATATTCGCCAGGTGAATGTAGACGCTCAATTAAATCAAGATTTGCCTTATGACAAATTAATCGAATTGTTACAAATACCGCGTTCGAATGATTATTCACCTCTTGTGCAAATTATGATGTCAGTGCAGTCTGACTTTATTGGTAATGAAGTAGAAGCAAACAATATATTATTGCCTGATGTATCGATGGCACCAATAGCCAGTGAACAAGCTTCTACCAAATTCGATATTCAGATAAATATTGAACATTCAGAAGAAAGTACTTCAATTCAATGGATCTATGACAATGATTTATTCACTTATTCGCAAATAGAACATTTGAGCAATAATTTTACAACCTTATTAAGCTCGCTATCTCAAGTGGAAGACAGCGCTTCTGTTGAACTTAAAGATATTCAAATTTTGAGTGACACGACGTGTAAGAAACTGCTTACGGGCTTTAACGTAAAAGATGTGGCTTACCCTAGGGATAAAAGTATTCAAACGCTGTTTGAAGAACAAGTGAAGATTAATCCTGATCATATTGCGCTGGTATATTCAGATTCAAAATATACTTACCGACAATTAAATGACCGTGCAAATAGGTTAGCAAATTACTTAAAAGAAAAGTATCAAATCGGTGAAGCTGCATTAATTGGCTTATGTACGCATCGTTCGTTAGAAATGGTTGTTGGTATCTTAGCGATTCTCAAAGCAGGAGGTGCTTATCTGCCTCTCGATCCAGCCAGTCCTAAACAAAGAGTGAAGTATATTATCGAAGATGCTAACGTTTCGTTAATATTATGCCAAGAAAGTACGAAAACTTTGCTCGTGGACAACTGTGAAAATTTATTCTTATTAGACGATGTTAGTGAATCGGTTATTAAAGATCATCCTTGCTATCAATCTTCTTCGGCCAATTTTAGTCTCACCTCCGGAAAGCCAAATGATCTAGCATATGTAATGTATACCTCTGGTTCAACAGGAAAACCTAAAGGCGTACTCATAGAGCATTTAGGTATTATAAGACTAGCCAGAGGGTTAGGATTTACGACATTCAGTCAAAACCCAACAACATTACAACTTGCCAATATTGCTTTCGATGGTTCAACGTTTGAGCTGTGGGGAGCCTTATTAAATGGCGGTACTTGTGTGCTTTATACCGATGAGTTTGTCTCCCCTGAGTTAATAAATAATCATATACAGCAATATGGTATAGACGTATTATTATTGACTGCCTGGGTGTTCACAGAATGGACGTTTGATTTACCACTAAATACTAAGTTGAAATTAGTATTGGCAGGAGGTGATGAACATAATGCTGATTCTATTGCTCGTTTTCAACAGACGTTGCCTCAAGTGGAATTTGTAAATAGCTATGGACCAACAGAAAACACCACTTTTACGGCTTGTCATTTGTTTAAAAAAACCTTTAAAGGTGAACCTATACCTATTGGGCAAGGTCTCGATGGGGATTCACTTTTAGTACTTGATAGTGAGCTGAATTTGGTTCCAGAGGGCGCTCATGGTGAGTTATTTGTTGGCGGTGATGGACTGGCGCGAGGCTATTTAAATAATAGTGAATTGACGAGTCAGTCATTTATTAAAAATCCATTCTTAGGAGCTTTAAACGTGCCAATGCCTGATATTATTTATCGTACAGGCGATATAGTGCGATATTTACCGAATGGAAAACTACACTTTCTTGGACGTAAGGATGTGCAAGTAAAAATTCGTGGATTTAGAGTTGAATTGGGAGAAATAGAGCAGTTCCTTCATGGACTCGACTTTATTGACTCATCAATTGTTATTCTCAATGAGTCAGCTAATAACAAAGAGTTAGTCGGATGTGTGAAGCTTTCGAAAAGTTGTGAATTGAGCTCTCATATCACTATTGTTCGGAAAATAAAACAATTGATGGCAGATAAACTTCCGTATTATATGATACCGACCAAATTTAGTATTGTAGATGTTTGGCCGTTAACGTCGAATGAAAAAATAGATAAAAAACAGTTACAAAAAACTGAAATCGTTCAGCTACAAGGTAAATTGGTTCAAGTTTCTACCATAACTGAAATAGTATTAAGCGAAATATTCGCAGACCTGCTTGGACTTGAATCAAGTGGAATCAGCTCAACGGCTAACTTTTTCGAACTCGGAGGGCATTCATTGTTGGCAGTTCAACTTGTTAGTCGAGTTAATAAAGAGTTACATCGTGATTTGCCTCTAACGCAGTTGTTTAAACTAGATAGTCTGTCAGATGTTGCTAACTATATAGATAATCAGCAAGAACAACAGGCGTTACCTCAAAAGCTGGCTTCCGCTCCGTTGGAATATTTGCCAGCTGGCGATCCTTTTGATACCTATTACCCTGTGACGGTAATACAGAAAAAAATGCTAACACATCATATGAGTGGTAACGGTGTTTATCATCCCGTTATTTATTTTGAGCTTTGTAGTATCGATTTAAAACTTGATGTATTGGAATTAGTATTAAAGTATCTGCTAAGTAAACACGTTGTTTTTGGCACCCGCTTCCACATTAAAGAAAATGGTGAGTTTGTACAGAGTATTGATCGCGAAGTATCCTTTGAGATAGATGTCGAAGATATCTCAGGGGTAGAAAACTTGCAGCATCATATTAACCAACTCATGGATCGAGAGGTTAATGAAAAATTTGAGTTTGGTGAACTGTGTTTCCGATTTAGAGTGCTTCAGCATTCAGCACGTAGTTGGGGAATCGTTTTTTCAACACATCACGCCATTACTGATGGTTGGGGCTTTAGTCGCTTTTTAGCTGAGCTAAGTGTGTTATATAAAGAGTGTCAACAAGGTAAAGTCTTACCCTTAATTAAACGTGATTTTCCAACAGTCCTTGAACATGTAGCTCTGGAGTTGGAAGCTAAATCTGATTCAGCTCACAGATTAGCTTGGGAAAAATTATTAACTGATTATCAACCCATGCCACCGTTATCAGCAATGAATAGTAATAAAAGTAGAAAGTTTATTACCCAAACCGTAAATTTTTATGAAATTGAATTAAATGCTCTGAAGAGCAAGTCCTTAAAATATAGAGTTGACATTAAATCCTTGATATTAAATGCTTATTTTTGTTCGTTGAGTGAGGTGTTAAATTCAGATGTTGTTACTGTTGATGTAGTATCAAATGGACGCTCTAGCCGTTTAAATGACCCTCTTAATGCGATGGGACTATTTTGGGTGTTTTTACCTATAGTTCATCAAGTATCCGACATTGAAGGGAATGATCTCAAGTTGCTTTCTGATCGAGTCTGGAAGAGCAATGAACATAGCTTATACCCATATGATTGTATTGAGTCTCTTATTAACAGGCCGCAATCGGAGTTAACTTATGTCAGCTTTAATTTTGTAAATTTTTATAGCGCTGCGACAAATAGCCCAGACTTTGATGTATCACAAAGGTATATATCTGATAGGTTCCACCATGAAATCCAATTAGCTGTCTCAGTAAATGAGAAATTGAACAACATGTCATTGCAACTTACCTTCAATGCTAATGTATTTGAAGAGGAAAGAGCCATGAGATTATTGACTGGAATACAAGATACCCTGACTGTTTTTTAATAATATATATCTACCTTTATAGTGAGATTGAGATCAAATGATAAAAAATAATTTATTACAAAGTTGGGAAGAACGTTACCAGTTACCTTCTTTTCCAAAAGGCTGGTATGCAGTTGCGTGGGAAACGCATATTAATGAGAAGGATATTATCAATGTTAATTTATGTGGACAAAAGCTTGTTGTCTTTAAAACGGAGTCGGGTGAAGTTTCAGTCTTAAGCGCTCATTGTCCGCATTTAGGTGCGCACCTAGGGTATGGAGGTGTGGTGGAAAAAGACAGAATTAGATGTCCTTTTCATTCATGGGAATTTGGTACATGTGGAAAGTGTGTCAAGACCCCTTTTATTAATAAACCGGTTAAGGCTACTGTTCGTAAATGGTATCACCAAGTCGCAAATGGCATGCTCCTTGTTTGGTATTCACAAGATAAAAAGGAACCTGACTGGTTTGTTGATGAAGTAGATACAGCAGGTTGGACTCTGCCAATTTTCCATGAAGAGAATACGTGGAGACTCAGAACACACATTCAAGAGGTTGCAGAGAATGGTGTTGATACACATCATTTTGTCAGTGTTCACAACGCGCAAGAACCGGGAACTTTGGCTAATGTTGATTTTTCGACGCATGTTGGAAAGTGGGTCTCTCATAGTAATACTCTGATGATGGGAGAACAAGTAAGCGTGGTAGCGACACTAGCTTTGCAAGGGCTTGGGGTTGAACATGTTTACGTTAACATACCAGAAAAGTCATTAGAATTTAGAACATATATATACATTACCCCAGTAGATAAAGAGTATATCGATATACGAATGGCTATTTCAGTTAAGTGCACGGGAAGAGAAGGAAAAGACAAAACACTTCTCCGTATTTTAACGCCGAAGCTAACCAATGAAATAAAGCAAGACTTTGATATTTGGGAGCATAAGATATATCACGAGAAACCAAGGCTGAGTCCCACAGACGGACCTATTCATGCTCTTAGATGCTGGGCGAATCAGTTCTACGAATGAGTTTATTAGTGTTAATAGCTCACAACTAATTTTTATTAACAAAATATCAGCCATATTTATTTAATAAGGCAATATTTTGTGCTGATTCTACTAATAGTTAGGAAAATAATATGAATAAGCAATTTATTAAGTTCTCTTTTGCCACTTTTTTATCTCTCTTAGGTGACCAATTAACGTTAATAGCATTTCCATGGCTTCTTATGTCTCTGTCTAATGAAGCTTGGGTCATTGGAATGGCATTAGGGCTTATTGGCTTGCCTAGGGCTCTTGCTATTTTAGCTGGTGGGGTGTTGACTGACCGTTATAATATACAAAAATTGCTTGTAGTATCACGTTTTTCCTCGGGGATCGTTATGGCATTAATGGTTACTTTATTAGCATTAGGTTTACTAAGTTTGAGTTTTTTTATCTTTTTAGCGTTTTGTTTAGGGTTAACTAGCGCAATAGGAATGCCAGCAACACCTACATTTACAGCCTCATTACTAGGAAGTGATGAAGACAAAGTTCGAGTTGGTAATGGTGTTATATTAGGAATAGCTCAAATAGCAGGGCTAGTTGGTCCAATTGTCGCTGGTTTTTTACTTACTTATTTTTCCAATACGCAAATGGAGTTGGAACTTGAGGGTTTCATTTATATATTTATAGTTGACATGTTGACGTTCTTTCTTGCGGCGTTAACCATTTATAATATTAAACACTATGAAAAGAAAGAAACAACACTAGGTGCTTCATTTAAAGATACATTTAATGAAGGGCTTTCATTCTTATTTGAGCGTAAATTTCTAGTGCTATTGTTTACTTATTTAGCTGTAATTAATTTTGTTGTTCATGGGACAATAATAGTCGGATTACCTATTTTAGTAAGTGAATTTATGGGGGGAACACCTAAAAATTATGGATTATTACTGACCACTTGTGGTGTAGGTGCATTATTTGCTTTTGCATCGGCTAAATTTATTCCTTCGATCTCAACAAGACTTTTTTTTATTGTATTAACGTCTTTAGATATTATTACGGCTGTTCTTATCTATAGCTTTGTTAATGTTGAATTTGGTCTATATTCGTTTGCTATTCTATTTTTTGTTGGGTTTATTAGTGGTTTTATTCAGCTAAATATCTTTAGTTTATTACAGACAAAGGTAGATAAAAAATTCAGAGGAAGAATGTTAAGTTTTTTTATGTTTGCCGTTTTTGGACTTGTCCCTTTTTCTTCCTCGATAATCGGCTGGGTTATTAGTTCTGTGGGGGTTGTTATGGCGTTTGAGTTAATGGCATTGCTTTTAGTATTCACCGCTGCTGGATTTTTGATGTATAGCGCTAAATATAGGTATACGTATTCTGTTGTATCTAATTGATTTTATAGCTATTCGTATAGAGTTTAATAGCTTTTTAGCAGGTGTTTTTAATTAAAATTTGGAATTAGTATGAAATCGGTACTTATCATTGGATTAGGTAGTTTGACTAAAAAGATAATTTTTCATTTAGCAAATCAAGGTAAAGTTGAGATTATTGTATTATCGAGAAGTGTTACCAATAGTTCATGGCTCAATCTTTGCGGTTTATTTGAGGATGTTGACATTAAGTTTGTGCAAGGAAATGCGCTTGATAAAAGACAAATTCAAAGGTTAATCAAACAGTATAGCCCTGATCTTATTATCAATGGTGCTTCTTTAGCATCACCTTTTTGCTTGGTTGGTCACCCAAAGGCTGAAATGGTTAAACAGGCAGGTTTTGCGCTTCAAATAGGCTCTCAAATATCGATAATTATGTCGGTTATGGAAGTTGTAAAAGATATTAGTCCAAAAACACCGGTCTTAAATTGTTCATTTCCTGACTTAGTTAACCCTATTCTTTATAAGCTGAACTTAGCTCCAACGGGAGGTATTGGTAATGTTAGTATGCTTGAAATGATTGCAAGAAAGGAAATTCAATCGTATTTTAATACAGGTAAAAAGCAAGATATACGAGTTATTGGACATCATGCCCATGTTTTACCGATATTACGTAATAGTGTGCATGAACTTAGTCATCACCCCATAGTATATTGTAATAATAAGAAAGTAGATGGTATATTTAACGATCTGGATTTAAATTTGTCTCCAGAAGAAATTAATCACTTTACTGCTATGTCGGCAATACCTGTTATTAATGCATTGTTATGGCATGAAAGTGACTTGCAATGCTCTATTCCTGGTGTGTTAGGTTACGCAGGTGGGATACCTACAATACTGCACAATGGGGAAATAATTTCAAACTTACCTAATGATATGGAACATGGTGATGTCATTTGTTACTTTAATGAAGCGCTAACATTGGATGGAGTTAGTGCTATCGAAGAGGATGGGACTATTCAATTTACGCAAGGCTATAAGAAGTTAGTGTCTAAATTGTCGCTTGAACTAACAGAACCATTTCACCCCAATGATGCATTAAAACGACATGAAGCCTTTTTAGATACATTTTTTAATAGGAATGAGTAACAAAATTAATGTAATCATTTAAAGAAAACCATGATGAACCACTAAATTAGCGTTGTGATAGACACAATAGCAAGAGCCGTTGTTATTTAAAGAATGAAAAAGTTAAGGTGTAAAATTGAAAAATAAAATTTTTTTGGTACCAAACCCTGTTATAAATCCCAAAGTACGCCTGTTTTGCTTTCCATTTGCAGGAGGCTCTGCGACATCATATTTGCCATGGGCAAAAGAATTCCTAGATGAAATAGAGTTAGTGATTATTCAACCTCCTGGGCGAGGAAGTAGGCTTACGGAAAAACCATACGAATGTATGTCCGATATAATCAATGAATTAATTCAATATGCAGAATTCATTACTTCTGCTCCCTATATATTTTTTGGTCATAGTTTAGGGAGTCGAATGGCTTTTGAACTGGTATGCCAATTCAAACAAAATGGACATGCTTTACCAGAGTACTATATCGGATCGGGTAGCGAGCCTCCACATCTAGAAAAAACTCGGTGTCGAATAGATCAATTATCAGATCATGAGTTTTTACAGGAGTTAAAAAGACTTAATGGTACTCCTTCAAGCGTATTAGAAAACAAGGAATTAATGGCAGTATTTATGCCTGTTTTGAGAGCCGATTTTAAAATCGCTTTTGAGTACACGGCTAAAAAAATTAAAATGCCGTTTCCTATGTTTATACTAAATGGAACGGATGATACAAATATAAATGATAAACGGCTTACTCTCTGGCAGGAACTTTCGGAAAGTGAAATAGAAATTAAATATTTTAAGGGAGACCATTTTTTTATTAATACGAATAGAGAAGAAGTTATTGTAGCAATTCATTTAGTTGCTAATGAGGTGTTAGAACGACAAGTAGCATTAATTCAATGAATAAATTCTAAATATATTAGTAGGAACGTGATAATAATATTTATAGGTAAATATCAATATTAGTGGAAAATATTTTCTTGTGTCTGAAACATTATTTTACTTTCGGCTTATTGATATTTTACCAAGAAAAACATAATTATCATTTTGTATTGTAAAGAAAAAATGTAATATATATATTGTAACAAGTGAGTCTAGGTCTTTATATGGCTTGAGGGAAACTGAAAATACATAACAACCAAACTTGAATTTAATATTCGATTTAATTGTGTATTTATACATAATAAATTTAAATTCAAATCGCTTTAGATGACTTAAAACATAAGGAATATGGAATTAAAATGAAAATAATGTGCTATAAATCTGGACATAGTGGACATGTTACATACTTAGATTCAGGAAAACTTAAATTTTCAATAGAAGCTGAAAAAGATAACTGGCCTCGCTATGAGGTCATGACTCCTTCACTTAATCTTCGCTGTATGGAATATATTGATCAGGTACCTGATGTTGTAGCTGTTTCAGGTTGGATCAAAGGTTTTCATTCAATAAGTTCACCAATTGAAAGTGGGTATTACGGGGAAGGTGTCGACAATATTATAGACAGAGAACAAAATTTTCTTGGTCACACTGTAAAAGTTTTTTCTTCTTCACATGAAAGATCACATTTGATGGGGGCTTATGGAATGTCTCCATTTCCTCAAGGAAAACCGTGCTACGCATTGGTTTGGGAAGGAACATTTGGTGCATTTTATAGAATTGATGAAAACGTAAAAATAGAAAAAATTGGAGAAGTTTTAAGCTATCCTGGTGGGAAATATGCTTTTATTTATGGACTAGCAGATCCTGGCTTTCCTGTTAATAGTGGTCAGTTTCGTTTGCAAGATGCTGGGAAATTGATGGCCCTATGCAGTTACGGTGAGCCGGGCCCCGCAGATAAGGAAGATCAAGCGCTAATCGATAGAATTCTAGATCAGGAGAAAATATTGTTAACGTTAGATAAGGGAGACTTGATAGACTCCAAGTACTTTAATATTGGTGTTGAATCCGAAGAATTTAAACAGTTTGCAAGAAAGTTTTCGGACAATTTATTTTCTCGTTTTCATGATTTTGCTAAAGAACATTTAACTGAAAAATTACCTTTGTTAATAAGTGGTGGGTGCGGACTAAATTGTGATTGGAACACCGACTGGGTTAAGACAGGCTTGTTCGAGGATGTATTTGTTGCTCCTTGTACTAATGATTCAGGATCTGCGATAGGTACGGCGATTGATGCACAATTTTATTATACAAAAAATGCAAAAATTGATTGGGACGTTTATGCAGGTGAAGTTTTTATTCATGATGAAGCTGATCTTAGTGGTTTTGATGTTGAGCCGTTAAATGAAGAACGTGTAGCTAAACATTTATATGACGGAAATGTACTAGCATGGGTTCAAGGTAAATATGAGATAGGACCAAGAGCACTAGGGAACCGTTCTATTATTGCAGCTCCTTTTTCTAAAGAGATGCACTTCCGTTTAAACAAAATTAAACAACGTGAAGGCTTTAGACCTATTGCACCTATTTGCCTAGAAGAAGATATGGATTTATGGTTTGACCACCATGGTCCTAGCCCCTATATGCTATTTTTCCAAAAAGTTAAAGTTAATTCATTGAAAGCTATTACCCATGTTGATGGTTCCGCAAGATTACAGTCCGTGACTGAGAAGTCTAACCTTCCGATGTATCGCTTATTAAAAGAGTTTAAAAAACAAACTGATTTTGGTGTACTTTGTAATACATCTTTAAATTTCAATGGTTTTGGTTTTATAAACAGAATGAGCGATTTGGTAAAATATTCCTTAGAAAATGATCTAGACGGTTTTGTCGTAGAGGATAAGTGCTTCCTTAGGAAAAAATAGTATTGTAAGTTAAGGTTTAAACTAGGTTAATAGCAAAGAGATCTTAAGGAGCATAATCCTTAAGATCTTCAGGAAATATAGTTAGAATAAATTTTGAATGCCATTACCGCTAATAATGAGAGCGATAAAGCTAAATGAAACTTGTAATAGAATATAACCATGAAAGTTATTGTTAATGAGCAAGGCTATAATATCAATTATTTAGATAAAGTGTTTATTCTGTCTGAAAAAGTGTTATTTATTCCTAACTTAATCAATATTGTATTGTATAAGTGTGTTTATGATAATAGTGCTTTTAAACAGAATTTGTTTGAAAGTTTGGATATAAAGCCAGCTCTATCTTTATCAAAAGCTATTATTAAAAGAAAGTCGGAATACTTAGCAGGGCGTTATTGTGCAAAAAAAGCACTAGAAAAAGTAAATATTTATAATGTTAATATCATGCCTGATAATGACAGGTGTCCATTATGGCCTTCACATGTTTTAGGTTCAATAACACACACAAAAGACCATGCTTTTTCAGCAGTAGCAAGTAAGAATAATTATAAATATTTGGGTATTGATTTTGAGGAATTTATGTCCCCTATAACAGCTACTAGCATTTATTCTAGAATAATAAACAATGCAGAGTATTGCTTAATTGCAAAAAACAATTTGAGCTTTAGCAAAGCCGTTACTCTAATTTTTTCCGCTAAAGAGAGTTTATTTAAAGCTCTTTTCCCATATGTGGGAGAGTACTTCGATTTTACCGCGGCACAAATCGTTAACTATTCATGTGAAAATAAAAGTTTTGAACTAATACTGTGTGAAAACCTAACGGATCAACTAATAAAGGGAACGTCATTTAGGGGGCACTTCGAACAAACCAATTCTCATATTTTAACAATTATTGCTATGTAGAAGTAGTATAGTTACTTTTAGTTAGTGATAGCTATTAAACTGTTGTACTGTTCATAATCCGCTCCGTTTGAAAGTTGTGCATGACTATATATCACAGTGTTTGTAACATATTGCCAGAAAACTATTTCCAATAATCTGTCAAGACTTAAATAATCTCGACAGGTATTGACATTGGAGGGTTATTGGGTACGATAAACGGCTCCAAACGTTTGTTTATACTGAAAAATGATTGATTTGTGTGTTAAAAATAATATTCATGTTGTGCGAGTTTATGGGTTGAAAGAGGTAACCTTTGATTAGTATAAACCACATGCGGTTTGTGGAATGGACATCAGCCACGATTCAATTTCTAATAATACGCTAAGGCGATGTGATGACCGATGTTATAACTGAGTTTGAACAGCAGGTAAAATCTCGACCAGATAAAACAGCCATTATTTTTGAAAACAGCCAACTGTCCTACCAGCAACTCAATTGTCTGGCCAACAAACTCGCCCACTGCCTTATCGAAAATGGCGTCGTCGCAGAGCAAGTAGTTGGCCTATTTTTACCCCGCTCGATAGAATTAGTGGTTGGCTTACTGGCAATACTTAAAGCGGGCGCAAGTTATCTGCCGATGGATATTAATGCCCCCCAAGAACGTCTTAATTTCGTCATAAAAAACACCTCGGTAGTATGTGTAATCGCCCAGGCAGGAACAGTTGAACCCTACACACCGGTCATCGACCATATCATCAATATCGACGTCGTAATTGCTGATGACAGCAAATATGACATGACTAATCCAGATCTTAATATTGCCGATAACACCCTGGCATATGTTATCTATACATCGGGTTCGACCGGTAATCCCAAAGGCGTGATGATAGAGCGTGGTAGTTTGAATAGCATGTTAAGTGCGGTTCAACAAGAACTGCTTATACAGCACACTGACAGTTTGTTGGCTGTAGCCTCCATCTCATTTGATATCCACATCGGGGAGTTTTTTCTGCCGTTGGTTCAAGGTGCTACTCTGGTACTGGCATCTGATGAGCAAAGACTGTCAGTCGCGCAGTTGGCTCGTATCATCAACGAGCAAAAAATATCCTATATGCAGGCAACACCGACCTACTGGCAAATGTTGGTAAATTATGGCTGGGCTCCTGAGCATAATATGCGGCTGTTCTGCGGCGGTGAAGCGCTAAGAGAATCACTCAGGGACGAATTGCTGCAATTGAATGTCAGCCAACTGCTGAACATATACGGCCCAACAGAAGCCACGATTGGGGCCACGTCAATGGAGATGACACCAAATGAAAAGGTTTTGATAGGAAAACCGCTTGCAAATACCAGGGTTTATATTTTGGATAAACGCCTGAACCCGGTCCCCATGGGGGTTGTCGGTGAGCTGTACCTTGGCGGACAGGGTGTCGCCAGAGGTTACATCAATAACCCGTCATTGACCGAAGAAAAATTCATTACAAATCCATTTGATAAAACCGAGCGTCTCTACAGTACTGGCGATCAGGTGCGTTTCATCAAAGACAAGGGAATTGAATATCTTGGTCGCCTTGATGACCAAATCAAACGCCGCGGCATACGTATCGAGCCTGCTGAAATCGAAGATGCCTTGCTGAAACTTGAACAAATCGAACAATGCGCCATAGTCATGCAAAGTGTCGGCAACCGGTTGATGATAGCTTATGTTGTCGGTTCACAGGCTAACAGCCGGACGCCGATTGACAGCGAGAACACCTTGTCACTACTTCGCCGATACCTGCCGGAATATATGCTGCCTGACGTGGTCGTCGAGCAGCAAACCTTACCAGTGACATCCAATGGCAAAGTCGATAGAAAGCGCCTGGCGGCACAGAACGTGGTTATGCAAAAAGCGCAGCAAGCGTTTAAACCACAAAACGCCACACAAGCCAGACTCTCGATACATTTCCAACAATTGCTTAACTGCAATTCGCTCGTTTTGAACGATTCATTTTTTAACATCGGCGGCAATTCGTTGCTGGCAATGCACCTGATAATAACCATCAATAACGATTTCGATGTTGAACTAACCATAGGCGATATATTTAAATCACCCGGCATAAAAGCACTGGCCGATGTCATCGACAGTCATGATGCCGTCAGTGGTCCAGCCATTGAGAAAGCCAACCGGACCAAGCTTCCTGCCTCTTTGGAAATGCAATTTATGTGGCAGAGTGGCAAAACAAAACACCCAGCCGCCTACAACTCGTTGGTGGCTATTGCCATAAAGGGCAAACTTAATGAAAGTGCGCTTGAAAACGCCTTGAGAACTATCATCAAACGTCACGAGGTGTTCAGAACACGATTGTATGTAGATGAAAGTGGTCTCAATCAACAGATTGAACCATACCGTTGCGAGCAGATGGTGCTAACAAAAATTGAGATCAACCAAACATTGGACAACTGCCCGGCAGCGGATGCGTGGATTGAGCAAGCCACACTTAAGCCATTTGCGTTAATCGGCGGTGAACTTGCCCGATTTAACCTGTTGTTGCTGGACGAAGCCGAATACATTCTGGCGATAGATTTACACCATATCATTGCTGATGGCTGGTCGATGGCCAATTTCTTCGAAGAGCTCAGCGACGCCTACAATGCTTTAGCCAAAAATGAGTCTCCTGCAAACCAAGCTGACACACTCCAGTACAGTGATTATAGCCATTGGCAAAAACAGCAATTTAAAGGGCCATATTTACAGTCACTACAGGCATTTTGGCTGAAGTACCTCGAAGGAGACATTACCAAACTCAAGTTGCCGACCGACAGGCCCTACATCGACAACCTGCCTAGCGATGGCGGTGGTGTAGCAGTACCACTGGATAACGATTTGTTTATTCGCGCCAATGCACTTTGCAAGGAAATGCAAGTGACGCCGTTTATGTTTTACTTTGCCGTTTTTAACTTACTGTTACAACAATTGAGCGGGCAATCGGACCTCATTGTCGGTATCCCCGTGGCAAATCGTAAAAAGAAACGGTTGGACAAAGTGATGGGGCTTTTTGCCAATGCCATCGTATTGAGAAACGACCTGTCCGCCAATCCGCTGTTCAGCGATTTTGTCCAGCAAATAAAACGCAATACCCTGGAGGCTTTTCAGCATGATGGATTGCCAATGTTATTGCTGGAACAAGCGCTGAGGCAAGCAAACGAGCAACAACACCTGCCTGTCTTTCAAGTATTGTTTGTTTTTCAAAACAATATCGGCAAGGCGCCGACATTGGACAACCTCAGCCTCAGCCCGATGCCGACAAAAACCCGATTTTCCAAAAGAGATTTTTCATTTGTACTCAGTGAAAGTGCCGAGGGTATAGACCTGTTTGTTGAGTATAATGCTTACCTGTTTGACCAAAAGACCATTGAATCGATGTGCAACCGATATATCCGCTTGGTTGCCGAGGTGCTTGACAATACCAACATCCCAATTACCCACTACGGACATACAGCTAATGCAAAATAGTCGTTTTCCCCTTACCCTTGCCCAGCAGGATATCTATTTCGATCAACTACATCTGCAGGACAGTCCTATTTATAACGTTGGCGGATACGTGCGTTTCAAGCAATTGGACGTGGAAAAAATTCACGCTACGCATCAATGGTTGATAAATTCTCATGATGCCTTTGGCATTCGTGTGGTCAGTGACAGCTCCGGTGTCAGTCAATATATCTCCAAACAAAGAACCACCCGACTGGAGTTGGTTGACCTGTCGGCCCAAGACTCACCTCATGAGCAGGCAAAAAACTGGATACAGCAGATTTGTTCAAAGCCCATGAAGATAGATGATTGCGAACTGTTCCGCCATTGGTTAATAAAACTTTCTGATGATGAATATTGGTATACCGGATTGGCGCATCACCTTGCCATTGACGGCGTGGGTTACGCTAATTTAGTCAGACAATTTATAGCGCACTATAATGGTGAAGAGGTAGCCGATGGTAGCAATCAATGGCAAGCCGTGTCGGTAAAAGATCAAAGTTATTTGTCCGGAAAAAAATATTATACCGATAGTGAGTTTTGGCGAAACGCTTTGAATAATTTGGCTGACAATCCGCTGCCGGCCAACTATATCGGTAACTTTAGCGACCAACAGCTCATCCCCAGCGGCTACTACAGCCAAACAATGTCACCCGCCTGGAGACGTGCCCTGACCACATTTGCCGATTCCCTGGAGGTAGGGATCTCTCAGGTGTTTTTGGCCATATTGAGCCATTATTTTTCAATCAGCTGCCAGCAAGACCAGCTGACTTTTGGTTTGCCCCTGCATAACCGTAAAAATGCCGCTCAAAAGCGGATGATAGGGATGTTTGTCGGTATTAGTCCTTTGTGTATTACCATTGACAAAAATGCCTCTTTTGCTCAACTGGCTCAATCCATCCAGTTGCAGCAAAAGAAAAATTTCCGGCATCAGCGATTTCCTGTCGGACATATGATCAATAACTTGCCCCCAGCTATCGCCAGAGACAGGATTTTTGATATCAGTTTTAACTATCAGCAAATCGCCGATATCCCCAAGATAGCTGGTACCCCCTGTAAACTGATCTCAATCAGTCATAACCATGAAACGACCCCGTTAGGCCTGAAAGTCATGGATTATGGCGAAAATAGCCCGATGATGCTGCAGCTAGACTACAATCAAGCCTATTTTTGTGAATCCGAGATAGCATCTTTGCTGACCCGGTTGCTCTATTTGATTGAAACGGTGCCAAAACAAGTCGATCTGCCGTTAAGTCAATTGCCTATTATTCCGCCAAGCGAGTATCAATACTTGCTGAACCTGTCCAACAGCAGCAATGTCCGACCCCCCGCTCAACAGTGCATTCACCAGTTATTTGAAACAACACAAAAGCAAAAACCTCAGAACATCGCCGTCAGCGGTGAGGGGCAACAACTGACTTACCAAGAGCTCAATCACAAGGCCAATCAAATCGCCCATTGCCTGATCAGCAAAGGGGTCCAACCAAATACTCTGGTGGGATTGTGTGTCGAACGCTCTGTGGCAATACTCCCGGCGATATTGGGTATTTTGAAAGCCGGTGGGGCCTATGTGCCGATGGACCCAGATGCCCCAAAAAGCCGCTTGCATCACATGATCAACGATAGCGCAGCAAAACTGGTGATCACGCAATGCTCGCTGCTCGATAAAATAACCTCTCAGGGCATTGAAACACTGTTGCTAGACAAGCAAGAAACTTTTGCACACTTCGACAGCACCAACCCCCAAGCCGCGGGGGGCAATCCGCAAAGCCTGGCGTATGTGATTTATACCTCAGGGTCAACTGGGTTGCCCAAAGGTGTCATGGTCACCCACCAAAATGCTTGCACCCTGGCCGGTGAGATGGCCACCTGGCCGGTTTGTAACCCACAAAAAAATTGGGGTTGGAATGCCAATGTCGTCTTTGATGCGTCGATACACGGGTTGTTGCGTCTGGTCACGGGCCAGCAAGTGGTGGTGTTACCCGGCACTGCGAAACTGGAGCCCGAACGGTTGATCCAAATAGTGGCAGACGAAAATATTGGCGTTATCGATTGCACCCCTTCAATGGTTGAAATGTGGTTCAATGCCAATGTGGCCGGCGGATTGCCGAACCTGGTTATAGGTGGCGAAGCAATAGGCGACAAATTATGGCGGCGACTGGTGGATTGGCAAAATGAGTATGAAGACCGCATTGCCGTCAATATCTATGGTCCCACCGAGTGTTGTGTCAACATTACCTGTTTTCCCATCAAAGGTAATCAACCGACGATTGGGCAACCACTGGGGCACGTCAAAACCTATTTAACCGACTCTCAGCATGGTTTGATCCCTTTTGGCGTGGTGGCTGAACTTTTGATTGGCGGCGCTTGTGTGACAAAGGGTTACCTCAACCAGCCTAGATTGACCGCCGAAAAATTTATCCAAAACCCTTTTACTGATGACCCGAACGACCGCTTGTACAAAACCGGGGATTTGGTGCGATATCTCGAAGATGGTAATTTGGCGTATGTTGGCCGGATCGACGACCAAATCAAGATAAGAGGATATCGCGTGGAGCCGGGTGAAATTCAAAGCCAGCTGAACCAATGTGACAATGTGCGTGAGTCTGTCGTTGTTATCAATGCTCAGCGGCAATTACGGCTGGTGGCCTATGTGGTAACAAAAGCGAAAGTCACCGAAAAAAAGGCTGATTTCATCCGTTATATGCAAGCGAAAATTAAAACCAGTTTACCGGCTTATATGGTGCCTGATGTATTTATACTACTGGACAGTTTTACGCTGACGCCCAATGGTAAAATTGACAAAAACTCGCTACCGGCACCGGATCACAGTATCACTTCAGGCGAATACAGTGCACCGAGAAACGAGCGAGAACACACCTTGATCGATATCTGGGCATCGCTGCTGAACCTAGATGGGACCGACATCAGTGTCAATGCTAACTTTTTTGAACTTGGCGGCCATTCACTACTGGCAGTAGAATTGGCGACACAAATAAGCAGCCGGTTTAACCGTAATGTCACCATCGCCGATATTTTTCAGTTTCTGAGTATTTCACAGTTGGCCAGACATCTCGAACATGGCTCGCACGCCGCTTTAAAGCTGGAGATTGTGCCGGTTGAGCGTGATAAGGGCAGGCCACTGACAGCCTCTTTTGCCCAGCAACGGCTCTACTTTATTGCGCAACAAAACCGTGATAGTGGCAAATATAATTTGCCCGGTGCCTGGCGGATAACGGGTCGTTTTGTTCAGGACATCGCAGAACAAGCCCTGGCCAACATTATCGCACGCCATGAGAGTTTGAGAACCAACTTTCAAAACCGGCAAATGACCATAGTTCAATTGATAAACCCCAGCGCTGATTTTAAATTGGGCAGGATTGATTTAACCGGGCAGTCCGCTGATACACAAACACACTCATTGACACAAATGCTGATGGCAGATGCAAACAAAGCCTTTTGTCTTGAACAGGATTTAATGTTGCGGGCAAGCTTCGTGCAATTGGCTGCCGGGGAAGGTGTGTTGCTGATCAACGTGCACCATATCGCCACTGACGGCTGGTCAAATAATCTGTTGATAAAAGAATTCATACAACACTACCAGGCGATAGCGCAGGGCACACCAGAGCCGTTGCCACCGCTGAGTATACAATACGCGGATTTCGCCAGCAGCCAGCGTCGCTGGATAGCTGATGGTCTGTTTGACTCACAGCTGACTTACTGGGAAAAACAACTGGCCTGTTTACCTGACGTTCACTGCTTACCGCTAAACGGACCCAGGGGAGAAACACTAACAAGCCGCGGTGCCGAGTATATACTGAGCGAAAGTCTTGAGACGCTCACAGCACTCAAACAGGTTGCGCAGAAAAACAATGCTTCGCTATTTATGCTGTTACATAGCGCTTTTGCCTTATTGCTCTGTCGCTATTCAAATAGTGACGACATTGTTGTTGGTATCCCAACGGCCAATCGTTTGCAGCAACAACTGGCACCCTTGGTCGGTTTTTTTGTCAATACTCTGGTATTGCGGATAGATTGCTCGATAAATTGTGATTTCGATGCGTTTTTGGCAGAGGTCAAAAACGTGCACCTCGATGCCCAGGCCAATCAGGAAGTCCCTTTCGACCTGGTGGTTGAGCGCTTAAAACCCAATCGAAGCACCCGTTACTCCCCGCTGTTTCAGATAATGTTTGCTATGAATAGCAACGAAACGACCGAGTTAAACCTGCCGGGGTTGAGTTTTGAAGCGCTGGACAACCAACAAAGCGAAACCAAATTCGAGCTATCAGTGGTTGCCGATGAAACCAGCCAAGGTTTGACATTTGGTTTCAATTACAACACCGATTTGTTTGATAACGATTTTATCAAACAAATGGCCGGACACTTTAGTTATTTATTACGCTCAATAATGCGTTTACCCGAGTGTAATATACATGAGTTGCCGTTGTTCAGCGAAACCGAGAAGATGCAATTGATTGAACAACTCAACCGGCGTTGAACCAGGCGTGACTTAAGGAAAGTGATAAATAAAAACCAAGGATTATATGCTTGAGCAAAGGCGTTATTTTGCTAAAAAGGACCGATGGGCCCGGGATCAGAGCTGAACATTTTGTTTCTGGCTGATAATGACCCTATTTGACATCACAATTAAATGGATATTCGTAAATACCTATGGACAAAAGTTACCTGTTTACACCCGCACTTAAAATCGACTCTTTGGCGAGAATTGATAACTGCAATTGCAGTGTCGCAGTATTGGACTTGGAAGACTCCATCCATCCCAGCATGAAATCTCAGGCCCGACAAGAGATAGTCGATCGGGATTTCGCTTCGCTGAGCCAATATAAAAAATTATCACTGAGGATAAATGCCATTGATACCATTGACGGTATTAAAGATATCGAGATGCTCAACCGGCGATTCGGCCAGGGTGATTGTCCTATCGATTCGGTATTTGTTTCCAAAATAAAGCATCACCGAGAATTGCTCGTCTACCGGACGCTTTTCAATGCATTTGCCCCCGGCGTCAGGTTGATACCCATAATAGAAACACTTGAGGCTGTCGAAGATCTTGATGAGATTGCCAAACTAAGCGATGCATTGATCTTGGGGCAGGCCGATCTGGTGTCATGTTTATATGCAAACAATGATACCTTCATCGCCAATACCCGGGCAAAGATCTGCGTTTATGCGGCCAAATATAATATTATGGCCATAGATACAAATTCCTTTGAGTTAAGTGACATGACTGTTTTCGAACAACAGTGCCGCAGTGCAAAACAGGAGGGTTTTTTGGCCAAAGCCGCGATTCATCCGATGCAAATCGATATCATCAATCAGGTTTTTGATATTAGTGAAAAAGACAAGCAAGCATTTGAAGATGTTATCGATATCTATACCCATTCGGTGAATGGATTTTCCATTTGCGACGGTCGTATTATTGCACCGCCATTTGTCACCAAAGCCACCAAGATGCTCGATTTTATCGTCCGCAATAAATGAGCTCCAATACCAATGAACCCGCACCTATATAGCTATAATAAGGATAATACACTTTATGCATAACCAATTTATCAATACCCATAAAATAATCAATATTGGTGATCAGTCATGGCAAAAAGCCGACAATAACGGGCTGCTTAATATTGCGGTACAACACGGGCAAGCTCCTTTTTTACAATGCGAAAATGGCCATGAATTCATTAATATGTGTTCATGTTCATACCTTGGACTCGATGTACATCCGAAAATAGTGCAAGGTGCCATAAGTGCCATGGAAAAGCACGGTACTTTGCTGATCTCGACTTCAAGACTGCGGATACATCTGTCGTATATAGAAGAAGTCGAATCCGTGCTGTCTGATCTGGTTCAGGCCAAATCAATCACCACTTTGAGTTGTGGCAGTGCCAGTTCGGGCATTTTGCCGGTGCTGGCCTCGGGCCATCTCACCGGTGGCATTCAACCTTTGATGATTTTTGACAAAAACTGCCACTTTTCAATGAACCATATCAAGCCTGTCTGTGGTGATGAAACCCAAGTGCTCACCTGTGCCCACAATGATGTTGATTTTATCGAATCACAATGTCAAAAAGGCGGGCCTGTAGTGTATGTAGCCGATGGAGCGTATAGCATGGGTGGGCACACGCCGATAAAGGAGCTGCTTGAATTACAAGAAAAGTATGGTCTTTACCTGTATTTTGATGATTCCCACTCCTTTTCAGTTATCGGTGAAACTGGTGCTGGATTTGTCCGCTCCCATATGGATGAAGTCTCTGAAAGAACCATTATCGTCGCCTCGTTAGGTAAAGCCTTTGGTGCCACCGGTGGTATCGTCATGATGAACGAAAAAACCAACCTCAAACTGATCGAACGATTTGGTGGCCCGATGGGCTGGTCACAATCTATCAACGTTGCCGCAATGGGCGCGATAATGGCCTCGGCTGAAATACACAAGAGCCCCGAACTTGGCCAGTTACAAAACAAACTGAGACAAAACATCAAACTGTTCGACAATACGATCAACACAGTGAATGCAGATACACCGCTGCCGATTCGAGTTGTCCCCATACCATCACCTGAACATGCCATTGAATGTTCCAAATTCATCTTTGACCACGGGTTCTATTCCTCTGCGGTATTTTTTCCGATCATCGCCAGGGGCACAGCCGGACTGCGGGTCATGCCCAGAGCCGACCTGGAAGCGAAAGATATCGAAAGATTTAACCAAGTACTGAATATGGCGCGGGAACAAACCTTTAAGGGAAGATAAACAATGAGATTAAGAAAAATAGACGAAAATACCTATGTTGAAGATTTTGGCATGTATCTGGAGCAGTTCAAGCCAGGTATGGTCATCAAACATAAGCCCGGCAGAACCATCACCGAGTCGGACAATACCTGGATGACCCTGTTGAGTATGAACCAGCACCCGATCCATTTTGATGCGGAATTGGCCAAAGAAAGTGAATTCAAGCAGCGGCTGGTCAACTCAGTAGTCACTTTTGCCATTATCAATGGCATGACGGTCAGCTCCATCAGTGCCAAAGCCATTGCGAATTTGGGCTGGGACAAAGTCAGGCTACTCAATCCGGTATTTATCGGCGATACCCTGTATGCCCAAAGTGAAGTGTTAAACGTCAGGCCTAGCAAATCCAGACCGGGGCAGGGTATAGTAACAATAATCACTACAGGTACCAATCAACGAGGCGAGGTTGTGCTCAGCTGCGAACGCAGTGTATTGATCCCCTCTCAGAGCGCCCCAAAATCATGATGACCATTCACTGTCTCGACAG
>JABSRV010000100.1 GCA_013214905.1 Psychrobium sp.
TGATAAACCAACCAAAAACAAGGCGCTAAAGATAATAAAAGGCCATGACTTCAACATCTCTGATTGTCGTGCTGACTTTTTAGCGATTTTAATCGAGCTTGGTTTGCTAAATAAATAAATGCTCACCAGCAACATTATAAAACCAATCAATAGTATTAATGTTGCTGACTTTACCGTCAATGTCACAATAATCCAGCTGATAAACATTGAGATTGACGCCAAATATTTGGCTTTTTTTGGCACCACTTGATATTGCTTCCATGCGACTAAATTACTACCAAATTTAGGATGATTGAGCAACCACAATTTCATTTTAGACGAAGAGCGAGTAAAACACGTTAATGCCAAAATAAAGAAAATAGTGGTTGGCATCACGGGTAAAATAATACCAATAACCCCGCAAGCTAGCATTAATATGCCGGCGCCAAAGTAAAGGTATTTTTTGGCGCGACCCAAGCGATTTTTAAAGCCTAACACTAAAGACATTAGGCTTGTTCTAATCCATTATCGATACATGTATGCGCAAAATTAAAAGCATTTAGCGCCCCTTCAAGCATCGTTTCCTCCTCTTGTTCAGACAAATTTACTGACTCTACGCTCTTCATGAATTCTCGCCATGCACTACCTCGGCCATTGCTAGGGCCGGCTAAAAATCTAGCACCAAATTCATCGCTTAAGTCGAGTTTCCCAACCTGTTTAGCCAAAACAGCCGCTCCCAATTTTGACCCTTCGATTACATATAACCAACCAATGGCAGCCGGCAATGACAAAGCATTAAGCTCGTTATTTTCTACTGTAGAGATGGATTGCTTAAAGTCTCTCAAATCTTGTTTAAGGTAATCTAAACGACAGCGCGATGTTAGATCGTTAAATACCGATATTAGCTGCTTACTTTGATACAGCGGTGCAACTTTCGCCATTAGCCTATACTGGAAATTCAAAAATTTAATATAGTTTTCGTTGCTATCAAACGGTTTAAAAGACATGACTTTGTCATCTAAACTTTGATGGCTATCGGTTGTGACGCTACGTAGCTTGGTCATTCGAGGGTATTGCTGTTTAACGATATTGGTCATGATTTATCCTTTTTATCTATCAAATAATAAAATTTATGATGCATTAAATTAGGTGGCTATTACCTGGCATAAAACGCGACAGGAACCGCAAGTGTCAGTTGCTTGCCAAGTACATCTTCAGGAGGCTTGGGGAGAGGTTGCGCGCGAAGCACTAACGCCACAACTTCTTTGTCTAATACTGCATAACCGCTAGCACGATATAAACTAACTTGCAGCACGTTACCTGCACGATCAATGGTGAAACGCACCCAAGGTACTCCTTCTTGACCTAACATCTGCGCTCGACGCGGATAACGTTTTCGTCGCTCAAGGTGAGCCTGTAATTTATTTTTCCAGCTCAGTTTTACCTTAGACTCTACATCGTTTAATGCGCCAACATCGGGCGCCGATGCAACGATAGATTCAAATGTATCTTGGGTTGATGGTGCACTGCTTTGAGCCACATATTGCTTCGCCTGATTGTCGGCATTTTCATCTCTGTTCTCATTAAGGCTATCCACAGGCTGAGCCTTAGCTGGTGTGTCTTTTGGCATAGGCTGTTCTTGAATTAGCCGAGTATGTTCAATCTCTTTTTTCTTGTCAGGTACTTTTTTAGGGCTGGGGGCTGTGAGTACGACATCAGATTCAATATTAACTAAGGGCTTAATAACCTGCTCACTCTGAGCACTGGCAGGTGTCGCAGCCTGCACTATTTGTTGCTCAAATATTGGTGCTGATTGCTGCGCCAGTAGTCCTACAGGTAATGCGGTAGCAGGCGCTTTAGGCGCAGCAACCATGCTAACTTTAAATGCCACGGGAGCTGCGGCGGCGCTGAGAAAAAGTTCTGGTTGTGATTGTGGTTGCCATAGAAAAAATGACACTACGGCGATGTGCAACAACAACACCGCCACAATGGCTGTTAGCCACAACCATGCCGGATGCCGCGCCATGTCGGTTTGAACACCGGCAAACGCACTCACGACAATTTTTCCAAACCAACTAAGGCAATCTTGTTATAACCCGCTTGCGCTAATGTATTCATTAGCGCCATTAAATCACCATATGATACCGCGCTGTCGGCACGCAGCAGCAAGGGTTGCTGTACATCAATACCTCTACGTTGTAGCTCTTGCCCCAAAATTAACTGATCAACTACCTCGCTATCACCTAGTGTTAACGTCAAATCTTGTTGCAGTGTTAGATAAGTTGGCACATCGTCTACGCGTTGCTGCGGCGTCGCAACCGATGGCAGATTAACCGGTACACTCACCGTAGCTAAAGGTGCTGCGATCATAAAAATAATCAATAGTACCAGCATGACATCAATGAAAGGTGTCACGTTAATCTCATGTTGTTCAGGTAATTCATCACTGGTATCACTTGGTAAATTAAACGCCATTAGCAGGCATCCTTAACTAATGATACGGCCGTCAATGGCTCGACATTTATAAGATCAGGAAGTAACCGAGCATCCGGATGGTGACGGTCTAAATCACGGCTAAGTAAGATCATTAAAGCCGTCATAATATCGGCAATTATTACGCGATATTGAGCAATAGAGCGCGAAAAATAGTTATAAATAATGACCGCAGGGATCGCCGCAACCAAACCAACTGCCGTAGCTAATAAGGCCTCTGCAATACCCGGTGCCACCACAGCTAAGTTAGTGGTCTGCGTTTGTGCAATGCCGATAAAACTGTTCATAATACCCCAAACAGTACCAAACAATCCGACAAATGGTGCCACCGAACCAATGCTCGCTAAAATGCCAGTGCCTTGATTAATATCACCAATTAATGATGCTTGAACGCGATCTATTCGAGCGACCACTCGCTCTTTTAGCCCCTCGTCGGAAGTAGCAGCCGCTGATGATAGTTTCAATTCATGTTGCACCGCTTTAACCAATAATATGATAGGTGCTTGCTCTAAGGATAATTGACTGCATGCTTGTGCAAAACTTTTTTTATCAATTAGCTGCGTAAGTAACCGGTGAGCATGACGCGATGCTACTTTCAGTTGGATCATTTTAAACAGCCAAATAGCCCAAGTCAGTATCGAGGCTGACAATAGCGCTATTAATACGGTTTTCACCACAACATCAGCCCCTTGATACATGCCCCAAGGGGATAAATCATGACTGCTGACGCTGCCAACAATAGTTGCTGTTGTTGCCAATGCTGGCGAAGCTAGCAAGAAGAACATTCCGCTGCAAAGCAACAGCAAACCCAAAGTTAGTCGTGTCATTTATTAATCCTGTCATCAATTATTTAAAAGGTGGCTGCTGATATTTTCGATGAAAAAATATAGCGAACATCGGTATTACAAATTTTTGTGCATTACTATTAATGACGATTGAGAGTGTTTTTCCCTCATGGAATTTACTATTTAGTTGTCAATAAGCTCTGTTTATTTGAGTTTTATCATTCTACTTTAAATGATAATGAAAATCATTTATGATTGCGCCTCTTTGATTTCTGTAGTGATGGTTTCCCTGTGACTGGTAATATTTCCACTAACGTTGGCTTTAATGAACTTTATCAAGAACATCATCAATGGCTGGTATTGTGGCTGCGTCGCCGCACCAAAAACTCAGACAGCGCTTGGGATCTAGCACATGATACTTTTATTCGCCTGTTAGACCGCCCAACCATTCCAGCAAGTATTAAAAATCCGCGCGGTTGGCTCGTAAAAACAGCTGGTAATTTGGCGATAGATCAAGCGCGTCGTGAAATTCTTGAGAAAAATTACCTTGCCTTGCTCGAAACATTACCTGAAGCACAGCACCCATCACCCGAAGAGCAGTGGCAATTACTAGGTTTGCTCAAGCAAATAGACCACCTTCTAAACGGACTGAGGCCGATAGAAAAAAGTGCTTTTTTAATGGTTCGCCTTGATGGTTTAAGTTATCGACAAGTCGCGGTGCAGTTAGACGTTAGCCTATCTTCGGTGGAAAAATACATCGCTAAAGCCATGCTGTCTTGTTATACCGCGACGTATTCCTTGCAATAACCATGGAGTTACTTGCCTGATGTTCAACAATCAAACCAATGCCAAAGCGCCTAATGTAGCAGAGTCGGTGATCCGTCAAGCAATTGCCTGGCATATACGCCTAGAATCTGCACCAGCAGAGTCTGAAATAATCGCCTGTCAACATTGGCGCCAAAGCGATCCTAGCCATGAATTAGCTTGGGAGCGATTACAGCAGCTAGATTCAACCCTGCAACAAGCTGCTAATAGTGGAGGCTCTTTAGCCCATTCAACCTTGTTAAAAACCAGCGAAGATTGTCACAATATAGGTCGTCGGCAGGCACTTAAAACCATGGCCGGATCGGCTTTTAGTATTTGTGCTGTTGGGCTTCTCGCTTACGAACAAGGTGTGATAGATCGCCTACGCGCCGACTATTCAACCGCCAATAATCAACGAGATCGTTATACACTACCCGACAACAGCCAACTTTGGCTGAACTCTGGCAGCGCCGTGCGCCTTGATTTTAACAAAAATCAGCGTGTATTGGAGCTGACTCGTGGCGAGATCAATCTCTCAGCCGCCTTTGATCCCCGGCCACTGAAAATCGAGGTGCCTCACGGCACACTTAGTGCAACTGATAATCAGTTTTTAGTACGCAGTGCTGGCGATCATACGCTGTTGCAGGTGGTCAGTGGTCACGTATTAATCACCCCTAAACAGTCGGTTGTGGGCATAGAAGCGCAGGCCGGACAGGTCTATCAAATCAGCGATAGAGGAGTTAGACCACTCAATAGTCAAATGTTTGATTACAGCAGTTGGATTGATGGAGTCTTTTCGGTGCGCAACATGCCGTTGAAACAACTATTGGCTGAACTATCTCACTATCACCCAGGTTATGTACGTTGCGATGCTAGTCTTGATAATTGTCTTATTTCAGGTGTTTATCAACTCGATGATACCGATTTAATCTTGCAAGTACTGGCACGATCTAACAAGGCTAAAGTTCGCTATATAACCCGTTGGTGGGCAGAAATTACGCCGCACGACATGGCCTAACAAACCACCAAATAGAAATAGTTCTTATTTGTGTTACGGGTTTTCCGTTTTCATTCGGCATATAGTGTATACGAATGAAATAGGAAAGATGTAACATGGCGTGCTTCAACAAAAACGTGCTGCTAATACTCGTCGCTTTATTGCTCGTGCTGGCACACACGGCAACGACTCAGGCTAAAACTAAAACGCTCGCAAGCACCCCGACCTTAATCGAATTTAAATTACCTAAGTCCCGTTTGGCTGACGCGTTAAATCTCTATTCACGTCAAGCACGAGTGACCCTTTCATACGACGAGCATTTGGTGCGCGGCATCACATCGCAATCCTTATCAGGTAATTACAGTGCTGTGACAGCGTTGCAAGCATTACTGCGCGGCACAAAGTTACAGGCGATTGCGATAGGCAATGGTTGGCTAATTCAGGCAATTGAACATGACTTGATGGTGCTGAAAACCATTGAAGTGCAAAGTCGCCGCGGCGGCATCAAAGATCAGGTCTATCGTGAGTCGTCTTCGGTCAACATTCTGACTCAGGACAATATTGAGCGCTTTCGTGGCACCAGTGTCGGTGATATTTTTCAGGGAACCTCTGGTGTTTTGGTTAGTGAAAACCGTAATTCCGGTGGTCTAGACATTAATATTCGAGGCATGCAAGGGCAGGGTCGCGTACCAATATTGATTGACGGCAGTCGTCAGGAAACGACGGTGTATCGAGGTTATTCAGGGGTATCTTCTCGCAGTTATCTAGATCCTGATCTCATCGGTTCCATGCGCATCGACAAAGGTCCCGTCATGACGGCTCAAGGAACGGGCGCAACTGGCGGTGTGATTAGTGCCAGCACCTTACGCGCTAAAGACATTGTGAAATCGGGTGAGCTGTCGGGCTTAAGGATCCGTGGCAGTGGCATTGGCAATAACTCTGCCCTGCCAGCACCTGGCACCTATGCGGGTTACTACTTACCACGTCATGCCTATCGCTCCGATTGCAGATTCTCTTTCTATTGCAGCGAAAAATATCTCATGCCTGATAATTTTGCACCGCAATATGGCATGGACCGTCCCAGCCTGCTTGAGTTTGCCGGTTATGCAGGCAGCGTAGCCGCAGCCACACGTTTTGAGTGGGGCGATCTAGTGCTAGCCTACGCCCGACGAAAGCAAGGTAACTATTACGCTGGTCGCCACGGTCCCACGCCGACTGTCACTATTGGCACACCAAATAAAATGGCCTGGTATACCGAAACCCCCGTGGCACAAGGCGGTGCTTCACGATTTCGCGCCCAAGAGCGCATCCCCAATACTAATTTCAGTAACGAGTCTTGGCTGGCAAAAATCAGCTTGCTGCTGCCTGTGGATCAAAGCTTGGATCTGAGTTATATGCGCTACGACAGTGCATATGGTGAAATGATGCCATCACAAATCCGCGCGTTCGGCCAAGCGAGACAATGGCTTGACAGTGAAGTGCTAAACAAGACCTATACCGCGCGTTATCGTTGGCAACCTGTGCAATACGATTGGGCAGATTTACGCATTAATTTGTGGCATACCGATGCCGTCACCGAACTTAATACGCCGGGAGTTGGCTCGGTAAAGCTGGCTGATAATACACAACGTACCGATAATTATCAGCGTTATGGCTTGGATATTAGCAATCGCATGCTGTTTTACCCTTTAGGCGAATTACGCCTCGACTATGGTTTCGCTGGTCAATGGGAAAACATGGATACCGATACCCCTGAAACAGAAGGTTTTTATGTCGGTTCTCGCAGTGGTCGCCGCAATGAATTTAGCGTTTTTAGCGCGATACGATGGCAACCGACACCACAATGGACTCTTGAAGTTGGTATCCGCTATACCCGTTTTGATTCAAAAGACAATAACGCACTGCCACTAGACAGCAATAATCCAGCCTGTGTCAATGATGGTAATAATGGCTGCGAGGCAGTGTTTTACACCAATAAACGCTCTGGTAGCGCGCCCGTCATTGCGCTGACATGGGAGCCTGTTAGCAGCTTGCAGTTTTACCTTCGCCATGCACAAGCGCTGCGCATGCCCAGTTTATTTGAAAGTACTTCAGGTTGGTCGGTTAGCCCAGCGCTTGATATTGAATTAACACCAGAACAAAGTACTAATAATGAAATAGGCATCAACTATATGCAAGATGGCTGGTGGAGCGACGAGGATCAATTGCGCCTTAAAGTGGCGTATTTTGACAATCATGTCTCCGACTATCTCACTCGCACCCAGCCCAATGCATGGGAAGTTAAGCAAAGTGGTTTTGATTTTTTCCGGCTACGCAATATCGAAAGCTTGGATCTTAAAGGCTGGGAACTCAACCTTAGTTATGATGCTGGCTACTGGTTTGGCCAATTAAATGGCACGCTTTATCGCCATATTGAAGTATGCAATGTCGGCAGCAACGTACGTTATTACTGTAGTGATTGGGGTCTGCCGCAAAGTTACATCAACAATATGATCCCACCAATGTGGAATGTCAGCGCCGACGCTGGCATACGTTTATTAGATCGCCGTTTAGAACTGGGCATTAGAGCAACCTTCATGGGCAAGCGTAACTCAATTCCACGTTATAACGCGCCAACAGGTTTTAATGCCCCCGTATTATGGCGTAGTTATCAGTTATTTGACCTTTACGCTAATTACAAATTAAACGACACATTGACGATGGATTTTAGCATCGATAATGTGACCGATCGTTATTACCTCGACGCCCTAAGTCTTGGCCTTGTGCCTGCCCCTGGCCGTACAGCAAGATTTAGCATAACCCTAAAATTTTAGATAATTATACAATGATGGAGTACACAAAAATGAAACGAATAACGGCCTTAACCGCCATAGTCGTGACGCTATTGCTTAGTGCATGTGGCGGCTCGGACAAACCACTGCCACTTCCAACCGCTGTTATTAGCGTCATAGGGGCTGACAACAATACTTTCTCTCTTAAAGACGGTCCGGTTACTGTTGAGCTAGGCAGCACAAGTAGTAGTACCGAGCGCGATGCAAGCTTGAGCCGCCAATGGCAACTTGTTGCAAAACCTGAACTAAGTACAGCTGAGTTAACAAATACTGATAAAGAAAATACCAAAATAATCACAGATTTACCCGGGAAATATGTGGTCAGCCTTATCGTAACTGATGGCACAGAACGCAGTGAAGCCACTCGAATTACCCTCACGGCGACCAGCTCGGTGCCCGTTGCGGTAACACAAAGCGTATACAGCATTAAATTAGGCACCGACGAACTTGCGCTAGACGCTAGTCATAGTAGCCTACCGACAGGGGAAACGGGTGAACTAGATTATTTGTGGCGCATCATAGAAAAACCACAAGATAGCGCGGGTTATTTAAGCCTTAAAGATCAAAGCCAACCAACATTGCAGTTAGATGTTGCCGGTGACTATAAACTACAGCTAGTTGTCAGCTTTAATGGCGTGGACAGTGAGCCGAGCAATGTTGTAGTTACGGTATCTTCAGGTAATGCCCCCCCGGTTGCAACAGTGGAAGACATTACGATTGAACTTGGCCAGGAAGTAGTATTGGACGCCAGCGCTAGTGTTGATCCCGAAGGTGAAGCACTGCAATATCGCTGGCGATGGGACCATAGCGCAGTAAAACCTTCCGCTATGCCCATTCCAGAACTAACAGGCGCAACCACAGAAAAGCTTAGATTTATGCCACAAGCCGTTGGCACTTATCATTTAGTCTTTTTTGTTTTTGACGGACAATGGAAAAGCACCGAAAAAGACGTACTAGTCACAGTGAAAAATGTTACTAAACCAACCACCAATGAAGCGCCAATAGGAAAATTAGTGGCAACGGGTTACTACCCATCTTATAGCATTGGTGAACAAGAAGTTGGCCTGCGTGCCGAGTTTAACTTTGTCGGTTATGACAAAGAAGGTGAGCCACTGCAAATCATTAGCGCCGAACTTATCGAAAAACCAGCGGGTAGCGAAGCAACACTGGTCAAGATTGGCTCATGGAAACCATTAGGTAAAAAGATACAAAAACTCGACGTTGTCGGCACCTATCGTGTTCGCATGACCGTTTCAGACGGTGTTAATGAACTGGTAACAACGGCAACAATGGAAGCCAAAATTGGCAACGTTAATGGTCAACCATCAACGCGTGGTGTAAATGCACAATCAAACTCTGTGTTAGTCGGTGACCAGCTAGTGTTTGACGCCTCAAGTAAAGATCCTAATAGCGATCCAATGACCTTCCACTGGGAATTGACCGACAAACCAGACGGCAGCAAAGCGGTTATCGAAGCTGTGACAGAGCCAGAAAGCCAAGAGTTACGCCGTGCAATTGTCATTACCGATGTGCCGGGTTCGTATACTGCCCGCCTAATTGTTGAAGATGATCGTGGTCTGTTTGCAAAAAGTTACGCACAAGAGCACGGTTTTGCAAAATTGGTCAATACCGCACCTATTATCCGCTCTGTGGTTTGGGCACGAAACTGGAGTCGCTTATCACCGGATGAAAAGTTTTATCAGATACTGCCTTGCATGTCGTTATTACATCGCCCCGTTGTCGTTGATGCCGATGGTGACGAAGTATTCACCCATGAAGAGTTGATCAGTACACCTGAAGGCGGAAAATTCACCAGCTACCCTTCTAAGGAAGATTGCCCAGACACGCGTGGACAAGTATTCACAAAACCTGGCACTTATACCTTCCGCTATTACGCCAGCGACGGCATTGATGATGCTGCTGATTATGACTTTGTAGTAAAAGTTGATTCGTTTGACGAAGCTAAGGGCGTGCGTTTACGCAGCATCAACGCTGAGGGTGAAAGCTTATGGCGACCTTTGCCATACGAGAATATTCCACCTTTTGCTAACGGTTTTAGGGCCAGTGCATATCCTTACTTAGAAGAAGGAGCCATTGCATGGTCACTGTCGGCAATCGACGCCGATTACACTATCGAAAATGTTGTGACGCGCCATATCAATGGCGATCTTACTGGCTTAACTCCTTGGTTTGAAGGACTGAGCGAAGGCCAGATCATTACACAAGGCGAATCGTTAAACTTTAAAACGTGGCTACCAGCGGTTCCTTGTTTACGTAATAACGATAAGGCCGAAGGGTTCCATCTTTCATTTAATATTAAAGAAATCCCAGAAATCACCTTCGTTTACGAAACATGGCGCGCCGCTAATGATCAATCCTCACGAAGCGAGTGGCGTCAATGCACCGAAGGGGAGCTTAACTAAGACTGCTTCTATTATAAAAATAGCAGGACAGTCGTTCCTGCTATTTTTTTTAACATGATCCGTATCTGCTGACGGTATTACTATTATTGACAAAAGATGAAATGGCCAGATAAGCACAATAATTTGTAACAAGATCACACCAAGATAGACAATTTCTGAGATTGCTATTTCCTTCTTTTTCCCGCTAAATGACTCATTCACTATCCTATTATCACCCTACTCACGATGTTGACTTGAGAGTAGAGAGCGTTGATATGATATTGCCCACATACTTATACACAGAACACATTTATTCACAGATATGATTAAAAGTAGTGTGGAATAATGCTTCTACTAAAAACTATAATCAAGAAAATAGGGATAGAACACCGGAAACAACAAACTAATTGGCTTTACTCGCGTCATTAGTGACTTTATGTACAAGGCATTTATTTTTGATGTCATGATCTGCACCAATCATAGAGGTAAAGGCCTAGGCCAAAAACTAATGAGCATTGCTAAAAACCATGAGCAATTGAAAAAAGTAAAACACTTAGAGTTATATTGTCTGCCAGAAATGGAAGCCTTTTACGCTGATTTTGGCTTTTCAAGTGACGTTGGTGCCATTAAATTAATGCGTTGTCATACGGCGTAATATCAAAACTTTCATGGACAAAACTCAGTGAACTTAAAACAAGTAAGCCCAGCTCAATTTGAACTCGTCTTTGATATTTTTTTAGAAAATGCTCGCTGGCTTGCATCTAAATACATATGGCAGTGGCCGCTGGACTGGCTTGAAGATAAGCGCCTTGAAATAAAAGATGCTATAGATTCCGGTCACTATTTTTCGGTAGATTTTGGCGGTGAATTAGCGGGTATTGTAGAAATCCAAAGCAAGCCAGAAGAGCTTTGGAACAATGATGGTAAGCCTTTGTTATACACTCATAAATTAGCTATTCGTCGTCAGTATGCCGACCAACACTTAGGACGCCAGATAATGAGTCTAATTGAGGCGCGAGCGACTCAACAAGGCATTAAGTATCTGAGACTAGATTGCGTGGCACACAATGCAAAACTTCGACAATATTACGAATCAAACGGCTATAAGCTTGTTGATGAAGTTAAAGCGAGTGAGATGAATTTTGCACTGTATCAATATGAAATTTAAAGTTTTATAAATAAAAACCAGGAGAACCCATGAGGATTTACGGCGATATACAATCTGGAAATTGTTATAAAGTAAAATTATTATGTTCAATCTTGAGGATAAAACATGAGTGGATTCATGTAGATATTCTTGCAGGCGATACCACGGCGACTGATTTTTTGGCTAAAAACCCAAACGGTAAGATCCCTTTGCTGGAACTTGCTGATGGACGTTGTCTTGGTGAATCAAATGCCATTTTAAATTATTTGGCCGCTGGCAGTGAGTTACTGCCCAGTGATAGCTTTGAACTCGCCAAAGTTCAACAATGGCAATTTTTCGAGCAATACAGCCACGAGCCTTTTATTGCCGTCGCCCGTTTTATTGCCAAGTATTTGGGTTTGCCTGCCAGTCGCCGAGCCGATTATGAATCTAAACAACAAGGCGGCAATAAAGCGCTGTCGGTAATGGAGGAGCAACTTGCCAAAACACCCTATTTAACGGGTGAAAAATTAACGACTGCCGACATTACATTATATGGATATACGCATGTGGCCCATGAAGGTGGTTTCGAACTATCTGAATACCCTGCTGTTCAAGCTTGGGTTGACTCAATAGCGGCTCATCCACAGTATATTAGCATGGGCTAATAACCCTACTGGAGTGAGCATGCTAGGTAACCGTTCATTTGAACTTAAATCTGAATAATCCATAGGTAAAAGGAATATTAATATGTACCAAGGTAGCTGCCTTTGCGGCGCAATAAAGATAGAAATCTTAGGCCCTATATCCGACATTATTCATTGTCATTGCTCTTTGTGCCGTAAATCTTGTGGCACCGCCTATGCCACTAATGGTTTTGTGCAAAGCAAGGATCTAAAAATGGTTCAAGGTGCACAATCACTTGGCAGCTTTGAATTACGCCCGGGAAAGAGAAGGCACTTCTGCACTATCTGTGCGTCACCAATTTATAGTTCAAATGAGCAAGATGCTAACCGACTTCGTTTGAGGTTAGGCATCTTGGACACAGCAATTAACGAAATGCCCATCTCCCATAACTTTGTCACTTCAAAAGCAAATTGGGACGACTTGGACGCGCAGTTACCGCGCTATGAGCAACATGAACCAAGCAGACGTTAACATTTGCAGTAACAAGCGGTATCTAAATAGTGGGGATTGATAAAATAAGTAATCTCAACTATGGTTGACTC
>JABSRV010000101.1 GCA_013214905.1 Psychrobium sp.
TGTAGTGGACTTTATGCCTAAGGTAAAAATGTAAATAGCCATTGCCTACGAAAACGTTGACGCGACAGTTGAAGCAATTTCAAAAGCAGCAAATACCGGGAAAATTGGGGACGGTAAAATTTTCATTTCCTCCCTTGAGCAAGTTATTCGTATTCGTACCGGTGAAACCGGTAACGATGCGGTGTAACTCTCACTCAGATTTTCATTTAAAGACACTTAGAGGCAATTATCATGCAAAATCAAATTTTTGAATTGCAATACGCCATAGATACCTTCTATTTCCTTATCTGTGGTGCATTGGTTATGTGGATGGCGGCTGGTTTCGCCATGTTAGAAGCGGGCTTGGTTCGCTCTAAAAATACCACGGAGATATTGACCAAGAACATTTGTTTATACGCCATTGCTTGTACCATGTTTTTACTCGTTGGTTATAACATTATGTATGTCGATAACGTCGCTGGCGGCTGGTTACCAACACTGTCTAGCTTAATAGGCGAACAAGCGAGCGACGCAGATCATGCACTAGAGGCCGACTTCTTTTTCCAAGTGGTTTTTGTCGCGACATCAATGTCGATTGTGTCAGGCGCGGTTGCCGAGCGCATGAAATTATGGTCATTCTTATTGTTCTCTGTGGTGCTTACCGGATTTATTTATCCACTAGAAGGATATTGGACGTGGGGCGGTGGTTTTATTTCAGAACTTGGTTTTGTTGATTTTGCTGGCTCTGGCATTGTGCACATGGCGGGCGCTGCCGCAGCGGTTGCTGGCGTATTATTGCTTGGCGCACGAAAGGGTAAATATGGCAAAAATGGCCAAATAAACCCAATCCCAGGCTCAAACCTGCCAATGGCTACCTTGGGTACGTTTATTCTATGGATGGGCTGGTTTGGTTTTAACGGTGGTTCTCAGTTACTTATCTCTGATGCAAGCAATGCGAGCGCTGTCGCCAAAATATTTGTTAATACCAACTCTGCGGCGGCTGTTGGCGCGTTAAGTGCGTTGGTCTTGTGTCGTCTATTATGGGGCAAAGCCGATTTAACGATGATCCTTAATGGTGCATTGGCTGGTTTGGTCGCTATCACAGCAGATCCATTGTCACCGAGTCTAGAGGGCGCAGCCCTGATTGGTTTATTGGCGGGCGGTGTTGTGGTATTTTCTATTGTTGCGCTTGATAAGCTTAAATTTGATGATCCTGTTGGCGCGGTATCGGTGCACGGTGTGGCAGGGTTTTTCGGATTGATGTTAGTGCCATTTAGCAATAGTGAGGCGAGTTTTGTGACGCAATTTATTGGTGCACTAATTATTTTCGCTTGGGTCTTTGGTGCCAGTTTTGTGGTGTGGATGCTGATAAAGAAAACCATCGGTATTCGAGTCACCGAAGAAGAAGAGTATTTGGGCATGGACATTTCAGATTGCGGTGTGGACGCTTATCCCGAATTTGTTACAGTCAAAAGTACTTAACTTACCCGTTATCATTGAAACCGAAATTTCAATGATTTAGGGTAAGAAGATATTCTCCAATTTTTAAAAGTCAGCAAATTGCTGGCTTTTTTGTGTTAATGATTTGCCGCTTCCCCTTTCCTTGATATGATGATGCCATCTTATTAGCGACGTAGAATCTTGATGAAACATATCCATATTTTAGGCATTTGCGGTACCTTCATGGGGGGTATTGCCATCTTGGCCAGAGAGCTTGGTTTTAAAGTGACCGGCAGTGACGCCAATGTTTACCCGCCAATGAGCACTCAATTAGAAGAAATCGGCATTGGCCTAATTGAAGGGTATGATCCTAGTCAGCTAAATCCTGTGCCCGACTTAGTCATTATCGGCAACGCCATGAGCCGCGGCAACGCCTGTGTTGAACATGTTTTGGACCGTAATATTCCATATACATCTGGTCCGCAATGGCTGCTTGATAATCTGCTTAAAGATCGTTGGGTCATTGCGCTTTCGGGCACTCATGGTAAAACCACAACGGCAAGCATGGTCGCTTGGATTTTGGATCAAAACGGTCAGCGACCGGGCTTTCTTATTGGCGGCGTACCGCAATGTTTGGGAGTATCTGCACGTTTAGGTGATGCACCATTTTTTGTGGTCGAAGCTGATGAGTACGACAGCGCATTTTTTGATAAACGCTCTAAGTTTGTGCATTATCGTCCACGCACCTTGGTACTCAATAACCTTGAATATGATCACGCAGACATATTTCCCGACTTGGCGGCTATTCAACGCCAATTCCATCACTTGATCCGCATGGTACCAAGCAATGGCTTAGTGCTATCGCCAAGTCATGACAAGGCTATTGAAGAAGTGTTGGAAATGGGTTGTTGGAGTGAGCAACAGCAATTAGGTGAGGGCAAAGACTGGTCGTTTAAGCTAATTAAGCGCGATGGTTCTGAGTTTGACGTGTTATTCCAAGGCCAAAAACAGGGCACGGTTAAGTGGTCGCAAATTGGTTTACATAACGTCAATAATGCGATGATGGCGATTGCCGCCGCTTTTCATATTGGGGTGAAACCAAACAAAGCGATAGCCTCGTTGGCGACCTTTGAAAATGCCAAACGCCGATTAGAATACAAGGGGCAGGTAAACAACGTAACTGTGTATGATGATTTTGCTCATCATCCAACGGCTATCCGCACTACCATTGAAGGCTTGCGCGCCAAAGTAGGGCAACAGCGTATTTTTGCTATTTTGGAACCGCGCTCAAACACCATGAAACAAGGCATCCACCAAGATACCCTGTTTAATTCCATGGCCGAAGCCGACGCTATTTTTGTTTATCAGCCTGATGATATTAATTGGGACATGCGAGCGATGGTTATTAACAACGAGCCTGCCACGTTTATTGAGACAAGTTTAAAACTATTAATCAATGAAATTTGCGAACAAGCAAAACCTGGCGATCATTTATTAGTGATGAGTAATGGCGGTTTTGGTGGTATTCATCAAAAATTATTAGATGCCTTGTCTGATAAGTTTAACGGATAGGTTGGAGCCGGATAATGAATGAATTTAACAAACGTATCACGCTTGCTTTAACGGGGGCGTCTGGCGCACCTTATGGGCTGCGTTTATTGCAGCAACTAATAGCCGCTAATGTGCAGGTTTATTTATTGTTGTCTGACGCGGCAAAAATTGTGTTAGCCACCGAAGCTGACGTTGAAATCCCTAAGGATCTGCAACAAGCACAACATTTTCTTGAGCAGCGCTTTAGTGCAAAGCAGAATCAATTGCAGCTTTTAGAGCGTAGTGATTGGTTTTCCGCGCCAGCGTCTGGCTCGTCATCACCTAAGCAAATGGTGATTTGTCCGTGCTCAATGGGCACACTATCGGCTATTCGTCATGGCTCGAGCAACAATTTGATCGAGCGCGCTGCAGATGTAATGTTAAAAGAACGTGGTCAATTAATTATCGCATGGCGTGAAAGTCCGTTATCAACGATTCATCTTGAAAATATGCTGGCGTTATCGCAAATGGGCGTCACCATGATGCCACTTGCCCCAGGTTTTTATCACAAACCACAAACACTAGAGCAAATTATTGATTTTATGGTGGCTAGAATTTTAGATCATCTGAACATCGAGCAAACGTTAGTATTGCCCTGGATGAGTGACAGTACATAAAATTAACCGTGCCTACGAGCGAGGGCTAAGAAGGCCTACAAGCGAGGGTTAACTACCCCTTCAAGCTAATGCTTAAAAGCTAGAGCCTGGTTGAGCTAAGAACGCAATTTCTTCTTGGCTTGATTCGCGCCCCAACAAACTGTTGCGATGTGGGTATCGACCAAATTTCTTAATGATTACTTCATGCTTTAACTCAAAGTCATAATTTTTTTCCAACCCCGGTTGGTTAAATAAACGCACAGCTTGCTTATGAATAATCAAAGACTCGCTGTGCATAAAGGGCATGTATAGAAAACTGCGCTTGGTGGGTGATAATTTTAGATCAACGCCGTGACTAATTGCTTCTTGTGCTAGGGTCAACGCTTGTGCATCTTGTGCGTAGGCATTAGCATGGTCACGAAACAGGTTGCGGGAAAACTGATCAAGTACAATAATTTCGGCTAAACGGCCTTCACCACATTCTCGCCAATGGGCAAGTTCACCGGCACAAGCTTGCTGGTGACTTTGATGAAATTTCTTCCTAATTAGCGCATCAAATTTATTATCTTGGATCCAATGCTGGGTTGGCGATATTTGATTAAACCAAAAATCGATGATTTCGTCGCTTGTCATAGATAACTCCTTTGGGTGCAATACGATTGAGCTTAGCAAAACAGACCACACCTCGCCAATTTGAGCTGCAAATGCTTTGATATTTGTTATAATCTCGCGCATCGATCATCTGGCGACTAAACCGTGATCATTGATTATGGGTATCAATTCGCTGTACTAAACAAGGTAATGCATGAACGCGTTAGTTATAAAAGCACTAAACAAAACCTATAAGGGCGGTGTACAAGCTCTTAAAGGCATTGATTTAACCGTCGCCTCAGGTGATTTCTATGCTTTGTTAGGCCCCAATGGTGCCGGTAAATCCACTACCATTGGCATTATCTCGTCGTTGGTCAATAAAACCTCGGGCACGGTTGAAGTCTTTGGTTATGACATTGACAAGCAGCTTGAAATGGCCAAACAACATATCGGCTTGGTGCCGCAAGAGTTTAATTTCAATCAATTTGAAACCGTGTTACAAGTCGTAATGACGCAAGCGGGTTATTATGGTGTCACTAAAAAAGAAGCATTAGTTCGCGCCGAAAAATACCTGACGCAGTTAGAGTTATGGCATAAACGTAATGAGAAATCCCGCGAGTTGTCTGGTGGCATGAAGCGACGTTTAATGATTGCGCGAGCGTTAATGCATGAGCCAAAATTATTGATTTTGGACGAGCCAACCGCCGGTGTTGATATTGAACTTAGACGTTCAATGTGGGATTTCTTGCAGCAATTAAATACACAAGGGGTGACGATTATTTTAACCACCCACTATCTGGAAGAAGCCGAGTTATTATGCCGCAACATCGGCATCATTAATGACGGTGTTATCGTGCAAGATACCAGCATGAAAAATTTATTGGCCCAGCTTAACGTTGAAACTTTTGTTTTGGATTTAAGCGAGAAAACGACAAGCTATCAATTAACCGGTTACCAGTCACGCTTGACGGGTGAGCATACGTTAGAAGTTGATGTGCTGCGAGGTCAATCAATCAATGGGGTCTTTACCCAATTGACTCAGCAAAATATTGAAGTGCTAAGCATGCGAAATAAAGCAAACCGTTTAGAAGAGTTGTTTATTAATTTAGTGAAAAAGAGCTAACAGGAGCCAACGTGATATCTACAAATTTTATCGCTTTTAAAAGTTTATTGACCAAAGAAGTGAATCGTTTTACCCGTATTTGGTTGCAAACCTTGGTGCCACCCGCCGTGACTATGAGCCTGTATTTCGTTATTTTTGGCAACCTTATCGGCAGTCGAATCGGTGAAATGTCTGGTTTTAGTTACATGGAATTCATTGTGCCTGGGCTTATCATGATGTCGGTTATTACCAATTCATATTCCAATGTGGCGTCATCATTCTTTAGCTCTAAATTCCAACGTAATGTGGAAGAGCTGCTAGTTGCGCCTGTGCCAACATGGATTATTATAGCTGGCTATGTCGGAGGCGGCGTTATACGTGGTTTATTGGTCGGCTTTATTGTGACGATATTGTCGCTGTTTTTTGTAGAGCTCAATATTCATAACCTAGCGGTATTGGTGGTCAGTGTATTTCTAACCTCGGTTTTATTTTCTTTGGGTGGACTCATCAACGCTATTCTGGCAAAAAGTTTTGATGATATTAGTATCATCCCCAACTTCGTATTAACGCCATTGACCTATTTGGGCGGGGTTTTTTATTCGCTGTCGATGTTACCAGAATTCTGGCAGGGCATTTCACAGGCGAACCCAATCGTGTACATGATTAATACCTTTCGTTATGGATTCTTGGGAATAAGTGATATTCCGCTGATGTATTCATTTGCGATGATTATTGGTTTTGTCGTTATTTTATATAGTATTGCCCACTGGATGATTTCCCGTGGCATTGGTTTACGGTCGTAGAGTTAGATATGTCATTTGCAAATTCTCATGAAATTATTACTAATCAACAGGGTGTACATGAGCATCTAATAGAAACTGTTGAAAAGCACCTTAATCACACGTTTAGAAAACCATATCATCAACATTCGATTGACGGTTTTAAAGAAGTGGAAATAGCGGTGGCGGCTCAAAGCAAGCCACTTATTTTTGATTCATGTTGCGGCGTTGGTGATAGCACGGTTAATTTGGCAAAAATGCATCCTGATCATTTCGTGATTGGCATGGACAAGTCGGCGCACCGACTGAATAAAAATGTATCATACGAGCAAGCTGGCGTTGATAATTTTATGTTGTTGCGTACCGATCTCAATGACTTTTGGCGGTTAGCATTAGAAGCACAAATGTTGCCTGAAAAGCATTTCATTTTGTACCCAAACCCGTGGCCAAAATCAAAACATTTACAGCGTCGATGGCATGGCAGCGCAGTATTTCCGACAATCGTTGCCTTGGGCGGTGAACTAGAAATGCGCAGTAACTGGCGTTTATATCTGCATGAGTTTGCTACGGCATTAGGATTATGTAACAAGGTGGCTAATGTGACGCCTTTTGAACCTGAGCTAACGTTAACGCCGTTTGAGCGGAAATATCAGGCCAGTGGGCAAACGTTGTTTAAGCTAACAGCTCAGTTATAGCTGTTAGCTGACGAAATAAAAACGTCAATGTTGTTTTGCAACATTGGCGTTTTTTTTCTTATGCCTGCAGCAATAATTCGCTAATAGTTTCAATGCCGATACCAGTGCCGCCAGCTGACCACTTAGCGTTACCGTTGTTTTGGAAACAAGCCGCAATATCAAAATGCAACCAACCTTGACCATTATTAGGCACAAAGCGTGCTAAGAAACCCGCGGCAATGCTTGCCCCTGCCACGCCGCCTTTAGCGGCAACCGCATTGGCTGTGTCCGCGTAATGCGATGGACATTCAAATGAATGAAATGGTGCCAGCGGTAACTGCCAGTTCATTTCGTTAACACTATTGCCTAAGTTTATCGCGGATTGTGCTAATGCATTATCAAGTGAAAATACCGCATTGTAATGTGTACCAACCGCGGTAAGCGCCGCGCCGGTTAGGGTTGCCGCGTCAATAATTAATGGTGCGCCGGTATCACCAGCAACCATTAAGCCATCGGCTAATACTAAGCGGCCTTCAGCGTCAGTATTTAGAATCTCTACCGTAGTGCCGTTTTTATAGGTGATGATATCGCCAAGTTTGTAGGCTTCACCGTTTACTAAGTTTTCGGCACAACATAAAATCAGTTTAACGCGTTTATTTAAACCACTGCTTATCGCTAGTGAAAGGGCAGCAGTAACCGTTGCCGCGCCGCCCATGTCACATTTCATCGTCATCATACCTGGGCCGCTTTTTAAGCTATAACCACCACTATCAAAGGTAATGCCTTTACCCACTAATGCGGCGGCTACTGGCGCTTGTGCATCGCCTGTTGGGTTATAATCTAATACCAACATGGCAGGAACTCGCACACTAGCACGGCCAACTGTATGCAGGCCCATCCAGCCTTTTTGCAACAACTCATCACCCTTGATTATTTCAAGCGATACATGCGCTTTAGCCACGCGGTTAATCTCTTCAATAGCGTGTTCTATTAGTGACTCAGGATAAATATCTTGCGGTGCACCATTGATCATTGCGACCGCCCAATCACGCGAGGCTTTTAACGCGTCTAATTGCGCTATTATGGCATCGTCAGCTGGCGCCCAAGTGAGATCGCTTACGCCATTCGCTACGCTAAATCCTTTAGCAAAAGCCCATTGCTGATCTTTAGTCCAATCATCGCCCGCTAAACTAACAGTGTTAATGCCCTGAGTTTGTAAACGGCGTGCTGCGCGCTGCACAACCTCTAGTTGGTCTTGTTCATTAGTTGGCAAGTGAATAGTCATGCCAGCGCCATCGCTGGTTAAAAAGGCATTGCTGCCCCATTTAGCCGCTGCGGGTTGATTTGACAGAGAAATGAATAGAGTGTCGCTCATGAATGAAGCCTTATAATGAGTTGGTGAATATTGGCAATATCATAACGCATATTTAAGATGTTGTATGGCCATTGCTTCAACAACGCTACTAAATTTTGTTACTAATCATCATTATGGTTTTTGGGGGTGTTGTTTTATAGTGTGCGCTAAAGCGAAGATTAAAATAATAATGGATACCGTAATGAGTGAACTACAAGACGATCAAAGCCCGCAATTTTCCAATACGCAAGTCGACATGGCGCAGTTAGCGCAATATCAACATCAACAAGGCACGCCATTAGAGCCTAAATATATTACCGCCAATGTATATTTAAGAATCATTACGAGCTGTATTTTATTTTTGATTGTGTCTGTCGTTAATTGGCAAACGTTTAAACCTGTGCCTGAAGATGTCAGCAATGTGCTTGATATCGCGCTTATTATTATTGCCTGTTTAGGTGTTTATTCAGTGATATTCGGCTACTTTTCTGACAAAGCTAAAAGTTACGTATTACGTGAGTGTGACATTAGTTTCTATAGCGGCGTGATATTTAAAAAAATAGTGATTCAACCGCTATTACGCCTGCAACATATTGAATTAAAACGTGGCCCCATTGAACGTAAACTTGATTTGGCGACTATTCAAGTATTTAGTGCTGGCGGAGCGATGCATACGTTTGAATTACCTGGTTTACAACATGAACAAGCGTTGCAATTACGTCAATTTATTCTTGATCATAAGGACGTGACAACTCATGGATAAGTGGCAACGGGTTGCGCCCATCGCCTTATTGTATTTCTTTTTTGATGGTTTGATCGGATCCTTAAAGATTTTTGGTTATAGTCTAGTAATTGTTGCTGCAAATTTAGATAAGGTAATGAATAATAAGGGCTATATTCTCCTGGGTATTGTCATAATATTATGCTTGATATTGCTCAGTTCTTTTCTGCAATTCTATTTCTTCAAATATCGCCTTAAAGCCGAAAATATTGAAATTCACAGCGGGATCATTTTTAAGAAACATTTAGATCTGCCGTTTACCCGTATTCAAAACGTCAAACTTATTACGCCTGCTTATTTTAGACCCTTCTCGTTTACCTCGTTGGAGTTAGATACGGCGGGTTCACAAAAAAGTGAAGCTAAAATTGTCGCGGTATCACAAGAACTGGCCAATAGCATTAAACAGAAAATTTTAACCTATCAAGCGAGTCACACTGATACTGAGAATGAAGCCGACTCGGCGAATGATATCGAGTCATCGCAAGAACCATCTCAAGAAATAGTACTCAACGAGCGCTCGTTACGTGACTTGGTCATTCATGGCCTGACGAATAACCGAGTGTGGATTTTTTTGGCGATGCTAGCGCCTGTAGCCGATCCTGCTATTGAGTATATTATTGAGATGGCGGGGGAGTTGGGCGTTGATATTAATGCCATTATATCTGATCCCGACTATCCGGTGTGGCAGTTATCATTATTCATCATTAGCACCTTTATTACGGCCTATATTGTGGTGATGTTGTTGTCGATAATAGGTTCAATTATCGCGTTTTATGGTTATACATTGAGTAAGAAAGACAATACTTATATCCAGCGCAGTGGCTTGTTATCACACCATGAAGTGGTGATGAAACTCACCCGATTACAACTCATTATTCGCAAGCAAGATTGGCTAGACGTCATTATCAAACGCACTAATTTAAAGTTTGAGCAGCTGGGTTTATTTACCCAAGGCCAGCAACCTGGCATTCGCAGTAAAATTATGGTGCCGTCGATTAATGACGCGCAATGTAACCAGCTAATTAACGATGCATGGCCAGACAATAACCTGCAACATGCGCCATTTGAACGTATTAATAAGCGCTATGTATTTAAATTAATTAGTTTTTTAGTGTTACCGTTTAATGTGCTACTTGGCGTTATTATGGTCCAGCTAAACGCCTATGTGATGTTGCCGTTATTAACCGTGACATTTGCCATAGGGTGCGCGCTGGCTTATTGTCGATGGCTGCGCTGGGGCTATCATCGTGATGATAATTACTTGTATATTCGCAAGGGATTATTAGGCGTTAGTTATTATTGCTTTCCTATTCAAAAAATACAGCAGGTTAAATTCAAGCAAAGTGTTTTCTTGCGTCGACATCACTTATGTTCAGTGACTATGGTCACGGCGGCTAGCGCATTATCGATTCCTTTTATCCCAGAGGGCAAAGGATGGTCATTGGTTAATGAATGTTTACATAATGTTGAATCAACAAAGAAAAATTGGATGTAACCGGTGGAATTTGATCAAGTATTAAAAAAAGCGACGTTAATAAAGCGTTATAAACGTTTTTTAGCCGATGTTATGTTAGAAGATGGCAGTGAAACCACGATTCATGTAGCAAACACTGGTGCGATGACGGGCTGCGCTCAGCCTGGCGATACAGTGTGGTATAGCACGTCCCCCAATAAAAAACGTAAATATCCGTTTAGTTGGGAATTAACCGAAACCAAAAGCGGTGACTTTATTTGTGTTAATACGTTGCAAGCAAATAGAGTCGCCATTGAAGCGATTAAGCTCGGACTTATTGAGTCGCTTGTCGGATATGAGCATTGTCAAAGCGAGGTTAAATATGGAGAAGAAAATAGCAGAATAGATATTCTGCTAAGCGGTGAGACGCAAAAGAATTGCTTTATTGAAGTGAAAAGCGTTACCTTAGTTAAAGACCAAAGCAAAGGATACTTTCCAGATGCGGTTAGTTTGCGAGGTCAAAAGCATTTACGAGAATTAATGACTGTTGTCGCTAATGGTCAACGAGCTGTATTGTTATTTGTCGTACTCCATAGCGCCATAAAAAGCGTGTCGGCAGCGTCATTTATCGATCCAGTTTATGCTGAACTATTGGCTGAGGCAGTTAACAAAGGGGTTGAAGTTATCGCATGGACCAGTGAGATGTCGGCAACAAAAATAATAATAAATAAAGAATTACCGGTTTTATTTTAAGTTTAGGGTTGAAAAAAAACAAATGAACCCCACTTATAAGCAAATAAAATAAGGTAATGAATTGCCAAATTAATTTAAATTTGTTATACATAGCCGCCCTTTTTTTAAAGGATAGGGAATGTAGCGAATGTTGGCTAGTACAGGAGAAACGAAATGCCTACAGTGAAAGCTAAAAATTTAGGTGTCATGGCTTTGGCCGGGGTTGAACCATATGTGGTTAAATCTGGCGAAGAATACATGAATGGTGATCAGTTAAATCACTTTAAAAAGATATTAGAAGCGTGGCGTAATCAATTACGTGAAGAAGTTGATCGCACCTTGAGTCATATGCAAGATGAAGCGGCTAACTTTCCTGATCCGGTTGATCGTGCTGCACAAGAAGAAGAGTTCGCTCTTGAATTGCGCACACGTGATCGTGAACGTAAGTTAATTAAGAAAATTGAAAAGACCTTGGTGGTGATTTCTGAAGATGATTTTGGTTTCTGTGATACCTGTGGTATCGAGATTGGCATTCGTCGTTTAGAAGCTCGTCCAACGGCTGATCAATGTATCGATTGTAAAACCCTGTCTGAAATCAGAGAACGTCAGATGGCTAGTTAATAGTCGTAAGGATGAGGGGGGTGAAATTTTTACCTCCTCATCCTAATACAATTATTTATTACCTTTCACAATGTTGCTATGTCAATACCCCCTCCCTATGTTGGACGATTTGCCCCTTCACCTTCCGGTGATCTACACTTTGGTTCTTTAGTCGCTGCTCTTGCGAGCTATTTAGATGCACGCCATCATCAAGGCAAGTGGTTACTCCGAATGGAAGACATCGATCCACCGCGTGAAGTCGCCGGTGCTAGCGATGAAATTCTGCGTACGCTTGAAACTTTTGGCTTACACTGGCATGAACCAGTGATGTATCAAAGCCTGCGTCACGACTTTTACCAGCACCATCTTGAACTTATCTCACAGCAACAAGCCAGTTATGGATGTGATTGCACGCGCCGTATGATTAAACAAACCGGTGGTTTGTATAACGGTTATTGTCTTAATAAAACGGCTGCTCAGCTAACATCACCGCACGCTATTCGTTTTAATAATCAGCAGGGTATTAGTCAATTTAATGATCGATTGCAAGGCCTTGTCACCGTGTCTAAAGCATTTGCTGATGAAGACTTTATCGTAAAACGAAGAGACGGTCTTTATGCCTATCAATTAGTCGTTGTGTTAGACGATATAGCGCAAGGCATTACGGATGTCGTGCGTGGCAGTGATCTGTTAGAAGTCACCACGCGACAAATGACTTTGTATCAACATTGGCAGCAACCATTTGCACGTTATTTACATTTGCCATTGGCGATGGGAGATAATGGCTTAAAATTGAGCAAACAAAATCATGCATT
>JABSRV010000102.1 GCA_013214905.1 Psychrobium sp.
CCCCGGCCAAGCAGGCTATGTCTATGGCGAAGCCACTGGGCTCGGTTGGCTCTCCGCAGCACCCAAGTCCAAGGATGCCAAAGTTAACGCCCATGCTCACTTCAAAAACGGTGAATGGAATCACTTCCGCATCGTTGCTAAATTGATAACCTTGTAATAAGGCTAGCGCAGAGGGTACATGGTGCAATTGCTCCATGTTTAATTTAGCCACTAATTGATAGAACGACAGGATGCGAGACGGCCTTAATTGCCATGCCTCGTTAGCATGTAATACCGAAATGGCCAATTCATCGTCATTGCTTTGCAGATAAGCAAAACTTTGCAGCAATTGGAGTTCTAATTCGTGATCATCACTAAGCATTTGCTGTGGGCGTAAAATATTCAGTAGTTGCTTGCTCAAGGATGATAAATTTTCATTTTGACTCGCTCGCAGCGCTTGCAACAATCTAGCTTGTTTAACCAAGCCAGTGCTTTGCTTGACCAATACTAAATAAGTATCAGAATCTTTGGTCACAAAACCAAGTTCAAGCGATTCTATTTTTATCGGCGCTATTTGTTGCTGCGTAGAGCTACAACCGATAGCAATCATCGAAAATAAGGCGATAATCGAGAATTGTTTTATGCCTTTACCAATACAAAGTTTAAACACAATATTTGTCTCTGTTACAATAGTTGGATTAGTGTATAACAATCTATGCTGAATAGTTAAATCTAGCAGCGATTATTGAGGAAGTTCATGGAATTATCTGAGGCAAAACTATATATAGTGCCTACTCCAATCGGAAATTTAAGTGATATTACGCTTCGAGCCTTAACGGTGCTCGAACAAGTAGAAACTATTTGTGCCGAAGACACGCGTCATACCGGGAAATTATTAAGTCATTATAATATCAAAACACGCATGTTGTCGGTGCATGATCATAATGAACGGCAACGGGTTGATACTTTGGTTGCTAAATTAGCACAGGGGCATTCTATTGCGTTGGTATCTGATGCCGGCACGCCGCTGATAAGCGATCCTGGTTATCATTTGGTGAATGGTATTCGCGCGGCCGGTTATGAAGTGGTTCCTTTGCCGGGGGCTTGTGCTGCTATTACCGCGTTAAGTGCGGCGGGCGTTGCGACCGATCGTTTTTGTTTTGAAGGATTCTTAGGGGCAAAATCTGCAGGGCGCCGCGCGCAACTAACGGCGTTGCAGGAAGAGCCTCGCACCATGGTGTTTTATGAATCTCCACGACGCATCTGCGATACAATTAGTGAAATGAGCGATATATTTGGCGAATCACGTCATATTGTTATCGCCCGTGAACTCACTAAAACATTTGAAACGATTCACGGTGCACCAGCAGCGCAACTACTCGAGTGGTTAAACAGCGATGACAATAATCGCCGCGGTGAAATGGTGGTCATGGTGGCTGGTTATAAAAAGTTAGACGAAGGTTTATCACCACAAGTTATTGACGCACTAAAGCTGTTAACAACAGAGTTGCCACTGAAAAAAGCAGCAGCGTTGGTTGCTAAGCTTTATGATGAAAAGAAGAACGCGCTCTACAAATATGGGTTAGAGATAGGTCTTTAAGTAATTAACAACTGGCTATCAAATAAGTTTTTCAGTAAGCCAGAAAAATCTTTAATAAAGGTTTGCTGGTTTTCTGTTAGTTGTTGCTTGAAATCTCCGCCCATTATTTGTGCTAGATCGCTATAGGCGTGCTCAAATTGGTCGACAATGTATAATTTTTCTTGCTCTAACAAATTGGGGTGTTGGTCGAATAAAAGTCTTATTTGTTCGGTAAATTGATAACGCACATAAAGATCTAATTTGGTTGAATGCTTGTCATCTAACGGACGCATTTCAAAGATGGTTAAATTGTCTTTAAGGTATTCAATCAAAGAATGATAGCCAATGTTTTGTATAATCATTACAACCTCCCTTTATAGAACACATAATTAGTATCTATCAAAATAAATGTTCAAACAAGCGCTAGCCCCATTATTATACCAATTCCTATAAATTTGTGGTCTTGTTGTGCAATAGAAAAATAGCCTAGAACAAGGTGCTCGATAGAGTAATAACTTACTATTGGGATGAGAGCAACGTAGTTATGGTCTATTTTAATTTGCTTAAGTGAGCGGTAAATTATTGGAATTGGTATTACTATTGTTATATACTCCGCGCCGGGAGTTGGTCAGACAATCGCTGCGTTAACATTAAGTTTAACGGGGAGGAAAGTCCGGGCTCCATAGAGCAGGGTGCCAGGTAACGCCTGGGAGACGAAAGTCTACGACAAGTGCAGCAGAGAGAAGACCGCCGATGGCTCCGTAAGGAGAACAGGTAAGGCTGAAAGGGTGCGGTAAGAGCGCACCGCGCGACTGGTAACAGTTCGTTGCAGGGTAAACTCCACCCGGAGCAAGACCAAATAGGGTTCCACATGGCGCGGCTCGCGTTGGAACCGGGTAGGTTGCTTGAGCCTGTGAGCGATTGCAGGCCTAGACGAATGATTGTCCACGACAAAACCCGGCTTATCGACCAACTCCCACCATATTCTTAAACCGCCGCTTATTCTATAAGTGGCGGTTTTTTTATTCCTCGAAATAAATAGTCTATAAATCACAGTTATAGCAATTCCGACTATTACCTACTCTATATCAAATATGCTCTAACTGGCCAAACAACAATTTGTATTCAAGTTTATTCATTGATAACGAAGTTACAACTATGACACTAGAAATTATTAGCGAGCACTTATACAATGCTGTGAAAACGTTAAATAAAGGTTGAACTTGTTGTGTCTGAGAAAATAATAAAATTCGAATTTGAAAAGCAAAATAAAAACAGTATTCGATATAAAGAAGTCCCTGAAAACGGTATGCCACCAGTTTTAGGATCTATCTACGTGCAAAAATGGTTTGCGGGCGATAGTAAAAATATTGAAGTGACGATTAAGACAAAAGATTAAAGCCAATGAGTCAAACTAAAAGCAATACATAATCCATTGCTCGGCAACATGCTCCAGCGTTGCTCTACTCTCGACATCCATGTCGAAATCAATCGAGCGCCTAGTGTTCACCAATTTTTCCTATGCATAACAAGACCACTCTTCAACGAGGGTTGGTATAAGGTAAAGAGCGGCTGAGGTTGACCGTATACTTGCCAACAACTAATTAAATAAATGATGTTTTCGGTGTCAGAAGCCGGTGGCGTTGATATTACACCCCGACACATTCAATTATATGCGATTGAGATCGTGCAGTGCGCACGGACGTCGTCAGCAGTAATAGATATGAAGGGGAAATTTTCTGATCATATTGTTGCCATAAACATAATATTTCTATGTTTTCTCTGGTAGGAGCTAGCTTTAATTATTCCTATCATCAAAGACTGTTTTCGTCATTAAACTGACTTTGTTATATGTATGAAACATCCAAGATTAAATCATCAATATGTTTCATATAACTCTAAAGTTGATCTTTTATGCCTATTGAACTTGATAAATTGGGCGTATATATTACCTGAACTCAATTGATGTCATGCAGAGGAAAGTAATGAATATAACGATATTAGGAGCCGGTGCTGGCGGTTCAGCTACCGCCTTCGATTACGCCAGTCACGGGCACTCTGTCAGGCTTTTCGATTTTCCAGAGTTTCCCAACAATATTGAGGCGATAGCCAGCCAAGGTGGCGTTTATGCCGAAGGCGATATTTCGGGATTTGGCCATGTGGCCTATGCAGGCCATGACATCGATAAAGCGCTAAAAGATGCCGAGCTTATTTATGTCATAGGGCCGGCATTCAGCACATTACCATTCGGTGAAGCCTGTGCCGGCAAACTAAAGTCAGGGCAAACCGTTATTATTAGTCCTGGGTCGTGTGCCGGAGCATTGGTATTCAAGCAGGGTGCTGGACTGGGGCTTGAGGATGATTCTGTACGAATTGCGGAAACTCACACACTACAGTATGCCGCTCGCCTGCTCGAAGCGGGTCGGGTACACGTATTTCTCAAGTTGAAAGCGGGCAATCTTCTGGCGGCTCTGCCGGGCCGATATACAGCTGAAATATTACAAATGATTGCGGATGTCTATCCGGGAATGGAACCAGCACACAGCGTGATCCAGACCAGTTTACAAAATGCCAACCCGGTCATTCACCCTGCTGTATCATTGACTAACGCTGCACGTATTGAAGGGGCTGGAGATTTCCTATTCTACGAGGACGGTGTGACCGATTCTGTGGGACGACTCATTGAGGCTGTCGATAGGGAACGGATTGCCATCGGTGAGCGTCTCGGTATTATAGTCCTTGCAGATCCTGAAATCGGGATGCGTCAGGGTTATATGCAAGAAAATAACTACGGGTCAGCTTATCGGAACGCACCTGGTTTCTTGGGAATTCCTGCTCAAGCACAACTTGATCATCGCTACATTAATGAGGATGTAGGTTACGGCCTTGTGTTCATGTCTGGCTTAGCGAAGCAGATCGGCGTAGAAACTCCGAGCATTGATGCCATCATCGTGATCACATCGATACTCATGAATCGTGACTATGCAGCAGAGGCTCGACGAACACCTGAATCACTCGGTATTGCTGGCCTGTCTGTGGAAGAGCTCAGCAGTCTTTAATTATTACGATATCGGTTTATCTGCAAGTGAAAACATATGATTGCAGAGGTGGTTAAGTAATAAAGCTTCAAATTTGAGGCTAATATTACTTAACTACAACAACCGTAAGCGGTGATTTAACCCCACCTATCAATGTTCATGGGCTTCTAGAATAATAATCTCACGATTTATTAATTGAGTTCTACATGACAACACGCCAAAAAACTTCACCACATTTTAAGGCTGCTAAAATGCTTAGCCCAACGCAAGTGTATCTCGTCACTGGAATTACTGACATGCGAAAGTCGATCAATGGACTATTAGCTATCGTTGATAATGAGCTGTCACTCGATTCATTAAGCAAAGCATGGTTTGTTTTCTGTAATCGAGGACGCGATAAATTAAAAATATTATTCTGGGATACCAATGGGTTTTGGCTTTATTATAGCCGACTAGAGCAAGGTCGTTTTCAGTGGCCTCAATATGATGAAACTCCCTGTGCAATGCACATTGAAGAGCGACAACTTCAATGGTTACTCTCAGGGCTGCCTGTGACGAACAGCACCAAGCATCATCGATTGACCGGTCTATCAGTGATGTAATTAACGCGATCATTTTTGGGGCTTGAACGCTCTTCTCACTGTGTCATGCTTAGTATCAATGATGACAATTAAGCGCATTTAACATGACTCAAGAACTTTCTATTGAACAACTTAAAGCGCTGGTCAAGCAGCTTGAGCAAGACAATAGTAAGCTCAAAAAAAATGCGAAAGAAATGCAGCATCAAATCGACTTACTTATCAGCAAACTCAACCTGAGCAGCTCAAAACGGTTTGGAAAATAAAGTGAAAAGGCCCCTCGCGGCACGCTCAATGAAGCCGAATCGACAACGTCAGCAACAGAGCTTAAACATCACAACAAAGGTAAACAAAACCTGCCTGAGCACCTAGATCGTGAAGAGGTCGAGCATCAGCTTGAGGATACCGACTGCGATTATTGTGGTCATCAGATGCATGTGTGCGGGAATGAAGAAAGCGAACAGATTAAAATCATTCCCGCAAAAATCAGCGTCATTAAACACAAACAATTAAAGTATGCCTGCCGTGAATGTGAGCATACACAAATCAAAAACAAGGTCGTGACGGCGAGTAAACCGATGCAACCCATCCCACGCAGTATTGCTAGCCCTGAAGCGTTGGCGGCTGTTGTTACCGCGAAATACTGCGATGCAGCAACACTTGATAACCCAACATAGCCTATGCGCCGATGAGACACGCGTGCTGGTGCTAGATGAACCTGACAAGTCGGCAACGAGCCAATCTTACATGTGGGTATATCGTAGCAATGAAGTAAGTAAGCAACCTGTTGTTATTTACGATTACCAACCAGGGCGAAGTCGTAAGAGCTTAACCTCCTTTTTACAGGGCTTTGAAGGCTATCTTCAATGCGATGGTTACCGTGTTTATGATAATGTCGAGGGGATGTTGCCCGTTGGCTGCTGGGCACACACCCGGCGTAAATGCGATGAAGCGTTGAGAGCGGAAAAGAAAAGCAGTTTATCAGCGTGCTAAGGAACGTAACCCTGAGCGTTGGAGCGGTGACATCCGTAACTGGGATTTACCGCAGGAAGTGCACTTAAACCCTGAACTAGAAATCGTCAAAGTTGAGAGTGCATAACATAGTGATCGCGACAACTAGTTTGACAAACACCGGTACTGATTACTTTTAGACGTGCTTTAGCGACGATTTAGACATTAAAATGAAAGAAAATAGTGCCGCTAGCGCGACACAAAGTTAGGTTTACGCCTTGACACTGGGAGAGCGTCCATATATGTCTAAAATTTACTGTAGTTCTCAATTTGTTGAAAATTGAAAAAATCTGCAAAAAAGGTATGAAGGCTAAACGCATCAAAACAGCGCTAGATACCGACTATGCAGAAAAATTTTGATGCTCATTTATTGAGCGTACGTAATCTTACCCTGACTCAGTTCGCTTGCGCCCGATTATTCTATTAAGTTATTATTAACATAGGCAAGAAATTTGGGAGTTAAGTTTTCTTTTTTAATAAACTGTTCTATCGTTAATTTATTAATGTTTAAAGTATCAGTTTTAAGACCAATAGGAAGAAGTTGCTCTATTAAATATTTATTTTCATTTTTTATCAAAGAAAATATAGCACCGTCTGGTAATGATGCTCCCATATTTATTATCTCATTAATATATTGATAATCAGCCCCATTTTCAAGCATAAGAGTTAAAACAATTGTTAGGAATTCCTTATTAATTGTAGTGAATGAACTATCTTTTATTGAGTTTAGAATTCCTTGCCAATTTTTAGTAATTAAATAACGCTGCATTTTTACTATCATTTATTTATCTATTTGGGATAGATCTTCAAAAATATCATCCTGTTCCATTCTGATTTCTACGCTATTTATTTCTGTGTCATTGCAGTTATTTATTTTATTTTTTAATTCGGAAATATAATCCACGTCATTCAAAGAAACAGTAATTTCATTTGCACTTAACAACCCTTTTACCATTTCTAAAAAAATATCTTTAGAGTTTTTAAAAAAATAATCAGGGTATTTTGATTTTATGTTTTTTGGTAACCACTCTTTTAAATTCTCAAGTGTTTTCATTTCATAAGGCGTTATATCATTTGCAACAAGTAGTTCAAATATTTTTGCTAATGATTTTCTTTCGATCTTCGTCGTTGGTTCCCTTAGCATATCCATTGCGGTTATATCATAATCTTTAACTTTTAATGAGGAGTTAAAATTCATCCAGTACTCAACAAGCTCCATATTAAGAGTTGGCACAGCTATCATACTTAAAGTATTTTGTTGATAGTTTTCATACCAAAAAATATTTATTTTTCCTTTATACATCGAATGTAAATATCTTATTATAGGTAATGGTACATTGTTTGCGGTCGCTGTAACTAAATCATAAAAACTTGGTTCTAATCCCGCTTCGACAAATGATGAAACATCCTGTAACGCTATATTAGCGTCGTCTTGAATTAAGAAAGATAGTACGCTTTGACCATTAAAAATAGAGTTGTTTGTTATTTTCTTATTTTTAATCATGGATGCAATTTCACTATATTTTCTAAGGGTTTGAGCTTCAAAAAAAATGGCAAACTGCTCTTTAGGTAAACTTGTTGGTCTACCTTTAACTGCCTTTAAACTACTATACTCCATATCCTTGTGCCAAGAAGTTTCCTTTCTTATCTCTAGAATCGATAACCCTGATAATTGAAGTGACGCTTCTCTTTCTTCTTTATTATATTCTGCATCATTTAGTTCCTGAATCTTTCGTATTCGATAATTATTAAAATCATTAATATTTGATTCAATTTCTTGATTGGAAGCGGTACACAGTATTTTTTTTCGATGTAAATTGTTGTTAGTGTGAATCTCATGGTGCGCTAAAATGCTTTTAACGCCTAAAAAAGGCTTACTCTTAGTATTAGGTTGCTCCTTTATTGGTTTGATACCTGCGGTGTTTTTCAAGGTAGATGTCACTCTTTACTTAAATTTTATGCTACTTCTTTTTCCGTTTGATCTGGTACATTATCAGGGTTGAGCATTACTGAGCCCACCGGCGCACAATTCCTTATTCCATTAGCCCAGCGAATTGGGTTTGCCTCTCTAGCTGATTCAATGACTGCTTTTCTTTTGGACAATATTTCCTGATCTTGCATTGCATGTCTCTTGCCTGGTGAGACGAAATTTAACTTACTATGCTTGTGCTCGTCGTTGTACCAAGTCACAAATTTATCCACCCATTCACGGGTTTCTGTCAGGCTTTTAAAACCATTACTAGGCCATTGTGGTCGGTATTTAAGTGTTCTAAATAGCGACTCCGAAAATGCATTATCGTTACTAACACTTGGCCTACTTAGCGATGCAGTCACACCTAATTCATCAAGTTTAGCTTTCATTGTGAAGCACTTCATTGGGGCGCCATTATCTGAATGCAATACGATTGGCTTATTAAAGCATTGTTCTCGTAACATATTTCGTTGCATAAGTTGAGCTGCAAGATCTCCACACTCTTGTTCGTAGACCTCATAGCCAACAATTTTCCGGCTGTAAATATCGACAAACATATACAGATAATAAAACAGACCTTTGATGATCGAGGGACAATAAGTAATATCCCAAGACCACACTTCGTTGGGCCCTTTAGCTTCAAATGCATCGGGCTTACTTCTCGCAACGTACTCACGACTACGGCCACGACGATTAAGCTGGTTATTCGCTTTTAGTACGCGGTAATAGCTTGATTCTGAGCCAATATAAACCCCTTCATCCAATAGTGTCGGCACTATCTGTGACGGTGGTAAGCTAGAAAATCTAGACTCATTACATGTCGCGAGTATCATCTGACGTTCAAGCTCAGTAAGCTTATTTTTAGGCATCGGCCTTACAACGGTTGTTCGTTTATCAGCGCTAATTTGACCGGCTCTATTCCAACGCCGATAAGTCCGTTTACTCAATGCTGCCACTTCACAGGCCATGTCCAGCCTTGCCCCGTGAACCGTTGCTTCCTTAATCAATTCTACCAATGTAATTCGCTCGGCAAGAAGCGTTAACTCTCCTCGTTGTCGTCCTCCCACAAAGCATTGAGCTTTTTTCTAAGCACCAATAACGCTGCTGTTTCAGCAAGCGCCTTTTCTTTGTATCGCAGCTCGCGCTTCAACGATTTGATTTCAGCTTTATCAGCCTTTGCCTGACTTTTTATCATCTTTGTGTTGATAACACTCGATTGGAATCCAACCAAGCACTCTTGTTTCCAGCGCTGAACTTGTTCTGTAAATAATCCTCTTTCTCGGCAATATTTACTGATTTCTGTCTCTGACAGTGGAGCTGTTTCAATAACGACTGCGAGTTTAGCTTGGGCAGACCAATCATCACTAGTTAACGTTTTACCTGGCACGGGTTGACCTTCTTTTCTGAGTTTATCGCGCCAATGATACAATGTTTTTGTGGAAATACCTTCAATGCTTGCTACTTCTGCAACCGTCATATTTTGTGGAGGTAATAATTTCTTCAGGATTGCTTCTTTACGTTCTTGTGAATAGCGTGCCATTTTGTTCTCTATTTACCGCCCCTGTGTTTTCAATAATCGATGATTTTAAGGGGTGACAACTATCCTGACACATGGGGGGTTATACCCTTATGTAAATAAACATCATCTACACTCCAATCAACTATCGTGCCGAAGCAATAAAAGAATACCATATAACTCAGGAAAGTTCATTTTAAACTGTTGATTAAAAGCATTTTTCTTATCATTTTCAGATTTCAATAACGGAATTTTGTTAATTTTGTTTTCTATTTCATTAATTGCAAAGTCTAAGAAGGATGTTACCCAACCATTGGTTTTTTCAGAATCTAATAATATTTTGTAATTTTTATTTATAAAGTTTAGAAGCTTTTCAACTCGTTCAATTTTAGGCCTTGTCTTAGTTAACCCCTTTCTTTGTATTAACGTTTCCGATTTCCCATTAAAAATAATCCTCAAATATTCAATGAGCAAATAAGAATTTCTATCTTTTATTCTTCTCGCTCTATTGGTAAAGTCCTTAAGTTTCGTATCCTCAGGCTTCCACTGTTCCAGCCAATCAATAAATAAGCTTTTAGATTCCCTGCAAATAAGAGAACCTTCAAATGTCGAACTTAGAAGCATTACATTTTCTTGTAACAAATAACTTTGAAGTGTTTTTTGGAAATCGATGAATTCAGACTGATTATTGAAGAACAAGCGATTCCTACTGGTATTCATTTTTTTATTGTCAAAACATCTGAGTTTAATTAGTTCCGAATAAATTCTTTTATGTTCAAGGCTATATCCTTGTTTAAATTTTTTAATTCTGGTATCGATATTACTATCACGGTTATATTTATTTTCTATTCTTAGGTCAAACAAACCTCCATTTTTCTTAAAGGATAATATGTTTTTTGTTCCTACAGAGAAATCGTAAGCTTTATCTGCATCAAATAGAAATAGATATGGGATACTTGTATTCGCATAAGAAGGATTTAACTTTTCAGAAATAGTATTACTAGAAGACTTATAAATATCAACTGTTTTTAATAACGGAAAATGCTCTTGTAACTTTAAATTCCCAAAAAATTCTAGTTCGGTTTCACCTTCAACAAATAATATAAAATCACTAAAAAACAACCTAGCCTCATTCTCGCCGAAAGTACTTAAAAAGTTATTCCCTCCGTATTGAGAATTCATTACTTGCATTTTTGTGGTTGAATTACGAGCTTTAGAAAAATGTATAATCCGTTGATTCGCACTGAATTTTTTTACTACTTCTTTTACGATATTTGGAGAGTGAGTAGCTAATATTATTTTGGTATTTACTTTTTCAGTGTTTTGCATAGATGCAAATATATCGTGTATCAATGCCTCGCACTTCTTAGGGTGAAGTCCGAGCTCTGGCTCATCTATAAATATGAAAGGAGCTATATATTCACTGTTTGAAATTAAAACTAGTAACTTTAAAAGGGTGTTAATATATGAGAATGAATTTGTACCGTCTGACTGAAGGCTTGTATCTTCTCCGTTAATTACAAATTGATCTCCTTTTAAACCTGCTTTAATAAAACTAATAATTTTCTGCTGGTGTGAAAACTCTTTAACATTTATAACACTAGTTATTTGCTGTAAATATTGATTAAAATTGCCTTTGGTACTTCCCATTTGCTGATCTATGAACGACGCATAATCTTTATCTGACACTTTATTTATATCAAGCGATTTGCTCTTACCTATTAGCCCCCATATCTTATCCCAATCATGTAAATTAATATGCCGTGTATCAACTTCAAAAAATGGAAATAGATTGTTGATGAACTGTAAAGCTTTGTAGTCTTTCGTGCCCCACTCTGTTGACCCATTTGAATGAATAGTCAATGTCAACGTGTATGAACTTGAGCAGTTAGTATCGAGCCGATTTAATAAAAAGGCAATGGAAAATGGTTTTACGTCAGGAGGATTCTTTGTAACATCCTCTTTTATTAAAGTGTTATAAACATCGGTAAAATACGGGCTATTACGCCCCGAAGTTGCTTGTGTGATTTGTTTTATTCTAGAAGTGTCAAATTCAATACTTATCTCGCCTTTTGGAGAGTAGTTTGAGTTTAATTCTGGAGGTAATTCTTTTTTCCCGTCAAGTTTATTATAAAAAAATCTAAGTAGCTTTGCTAAGTTAGATTTTCCTACATTATTTTTCCCTACAATAACGTTTACATTTTCAAAATCATTAATTCTGAATTGATCAAATGATAAAAGGTTCGTAATTGAAATTGATTTAATGGTCATTGTTACACCGAGTTATTTGTTGAATTAAAGCGCTGGGCACACCTACCTTTCCATATCAAAACAATTACTTACGCAGCTCCATCGAAATAAACATTGAAAATTTCTGTTTGTAATACCCTCGGTTTACATGGTAAGTGCATAACTTGTTGAAGTTTAAAAGACTGTAGTAAGTTTAGGACTGCCATAAAAACCTGACTGATACTCAATTACTTTTATAACACCATACATTCTAGTGCAGTAATTTAGCACCAATGGATGGAGCGTGCAACGATGTTAAGTTGTTGATTTATTAAAGTCGAATATTGCAGAGGACTGCGGCTCTAGGTATTAGAAAAAGTATCGCGAACGGAAAAAATCAATTCGACTGATTACGAATGTTGCATCTCACTTTTGCGATGTATGGACTCCACTCCCCCGTCAGGATAGTCTGAAGTGGTCAACTATCGAGGAGAGCTACTATGTTAAAATCTAATATTATCGGCATCGATTTAGCA
>JABSRV010000103.1:0-10326 GCA_013214905.1 Psychrobium sp.
GCTGGAAAACTCGATGCACACGGTACAATCGATCTATACAGCTATTTTTTACGTGGCGGTTTACATAGCGAACATGTACCAGCATTGAGCCTAACCGCAGCAGGTGATGGCTCATTCAGTCATCTCGACATCAAGAAAAGCGATATTGCGATTCTTGATGGTCAGGTTAATTTACAAGGGGTTATCGATTGGTCATCACAGCTAACCTGGCATGTCAAAGCCGTTGTCAAACAACTACAACCTTCAAGTTATTGGCCTGACTATCAAGGCAATGTTAACGGAACCATCGATAGTAAATTAGGCCTCGGTGATAATCACTGGCAAGTCGACATTACCAAGTTAGATATTTACGGCAACTGGCAACACCAGCCATTAAAGCTTATCGGCGGGGTATCTGGTCAAAGCGATAATACGCTGCCTTATGGTCGCTGGACGTTTGATAACTTAACGCTGAGTAACGGTAATAACAACGCAAATATAAACGGCACCATAGATAAACATTTAAATCTTAGCAGCGTCATTAACTTGCCTGAAATAAATGACAGTTATGCCCCTATCTCGGGTTCAATCGTGGGTAAATTATCCTTATCAGGCACCATTGAACAGCCACTGTTAGACTATCAAATATTGGTGCATAATTTCGTTTACCATGAATCAGAAAACGACTCAGAGGAAAAAAACAACGCCAACAATACCCTTGAGATAGGCAAGATAAGCAGTAAAGGATCGCTGCAATTAGAGCCATCCAAGCCGGTGAATATTGATTTAGAACTCACTAACCTACGGTTTGCACAGCAAACATTGCACAAGGCGACATTATCGTTAACGGGATCCCAAATTAAACATCAGCTGCACCTGCGCAGTCGCGGTGATCCTCTTGCGCTTAATATGATGATGCGTGGTAGCTATCAAAACGACAAGTGGCAAGGCTCGCTAGAACGCGCGGTGAGCCAACTGGCGAAATGGCGTTGGCAATTGGTTAAACCGCTGGCACTTGAACTTGATCGTCGCAATAAAACGCTATCTATTGCGCAACATTGCTGGCGCCAACTGCCACATGAAAACACCGTGTCTAGCAAGACTAGGTTATGCCTGGAAAATGACTTTGAATTTGACGCGGCTCATAAGTCCTCAAACCTTACCAAGCTGTCACTTAAGCATTTTTCATTAACTGATTTCAATGAATTTTTACCCAATAAGGCGGCGGTAGCCGGTGAGGTTAATATTGAACTTAACTTTACGCTGGCTAAAGCACAGCCATGGCAAGTCATCGCTGATGCGGTGTTTAGCAATACAACGGTTAGCGGCGAGTATGAACAAAAACAAATTACTCATGACATAGAGTCTTTAACGCTTAGCCTAATTCTCAATCAACAATTCTCTAATGCAACCTTAACAATGAAATCGCCACAGTTAGGCGATTTATACGTCACCGTGCTTAGTGATTTATTTTCCGATAATCCCAGCTTAACTGGTCACGTACAAAGTCAGGGCTTTAAACTTGCTCCTTATCAAGATTTTCTCCCTGATATTGCGAACCTAACTGGTGAGGTTAACATCAGCACTGGTTTTTCTGGCACATTACGCCAGCCGTTATTCTTTGGACATGCCAATATCAGTAATGCCAATATAGAAAGTCCGAAATTAAGCAGCCAGTTATCAGATCTCACGACAAATTTGATATTTAAAGGTCAAAACGCGACCCTTGCCAGTCATTTTAATTTGGGTCAAGGAAAAGGTTCTATAAACGGTACCATCGATTGGCAGCAAGAGCCTCGCGCTCAGCTAACATTTACAGGTCAGCAACTATCGCTGACCCCGACCAAGGGCGTTGATCTAGTGTTCAGCCCGCAACTTGACCTGGCATTGGCGCAATCAGGTGTCATCATCCGCGGCGATGTGGTTGTTGACAGCGGAGAGATTAAAATCAAGAAAATGCCACAGTCGGCTATAGGTATTTCTGATGATATTGTGATCGTCTCGCAACAAACTCAAAAAACCACCACCTTAGATCTTGATATCAACCTGCTTATTAGCGACAACCTAAGCGTTAACGCGTTAGGTTTAACATCAATGGTGTCAGGTCAATTAAATTTGGTGCAAAATATTGAGCGCCCACTTGGCGCTTATGGCAACTTAACTCTTGCTGATGCAACGTATCAAGCGATGGGCCAAAGCATGATTATTAATAACGGTACCTTGATATTTACGGGTGTGCTTAACAACCCTATCGTTAATATCGAAGCGATCAGAGATCCCTACAATACCAACGACAACGTAATTGCAGGGCTGTACGTCACAGGATTTGCAGACTCCCCTACATTAACCATTTTTTCAAAACCGGCGTTAGTTCAACAAGAAGCGCTCTCTTACTTGCTAAACGGCCGCTCAAATGGCGACAGCGGCACATGGGGCGAAAATATGGCGGTGGCCATGTTATTAAATGGTGGCCTTGGCCAAACCAGCAAACTCATTGATAACCTGGGAGATAGTTTAGGCGTTGATCAACTCACCGTGCAAACCGTTGGTGTGGGTGATGCCACGAAAGTACAAGTCAGTGGTTATATCGGCCCTAAATTACAACTTCGTTACGGGGTTGGTATCTTTGATGCTCAACCTGAGGTCGGCTTGCGTTATCAATTAACCCCTAAGCTTTTTGTGGAGTTTATTAACAATACCAATCAAGCCCTAAATTTCTTATACCGCATTACGTTCGATTAATGTCTAGGGTCTGGGTATCATTGAATACGCGTCTCACCGCATATTTTTTCGCGCTAACCCATAGCTTTTTTTGCCCGTGGTTTTCTAAACTTATTACTCTTTTTAAAGACACGCTTGGCGCTTTGTACAGGTAAGCCTGTAAAGGTTATCTCTTTTACCTCTTCTATCAAATTGATTAGATTGTGCTGTACGCCACCTATAAACGATTGATAAGTCAGTGCTTGCACCGAGATAGACTCAAGTTGTGACTCCCACAACGCGGTCATATCTGGTTGTGATATCTGCGCTGGCAACGCTGTAATCAGTTTAATACCAACGTCACTGGCGCGGATGTCCTTACCTGTTCTTATAAGATATTGGCGCTTAAAAAGAAGCTCAATGATACCAGCGCGAGTCGCTTCGGTGCCCAAACCATCAGAATCTTTGAGTACCTTCTTAATGTCGGGATTAGTGACATATCTTGAAATTCCGGTTAATGCACCGAGTAAAGTCGCGTCAGTAAAATGTTTGGGGGCCGTGGTGTTTTTCTCCATCAGCTCGCCGCGCAAGCACGATACCTGTTCATCTTTGGAAACTTTAGGTAATTGCTTTATTGAAAATTCGCTGTCTACATTACTTTTCTTAGCGATAGGGAAAATAGATTTCCAACCATCGTGCACCACATCTTTTTGTTTGCTAATAAAGAGTCCACCAGCAACCATAGTATCAATTTTCTTGTCCACATATTCAAAGGCCGGATAAAACTGCGCAATGTATTGCCGGGCAACGAGTTCGTAGATCTTGCGCTCGTCATTGGTTAATACGCCAGTGACCTTGTTTTTAGCAGTAGGGATAATAGCGTGGTGAGCTGAAACCTTTTTATCGTTCCAGACACGACTTTTCAATCCTAAATTTGCGTTTTCAAGCATCACAGCTGACTTAGGGCAAACGGCTGCGATGGCATTCGTAACCGCCTTAACATCGTTTAGATGCTCTTTGGGCAAATATTGACAGTCAGAACGTGGGTAGGTAATTAATTTATGTTTTTCATATAATTGCTGACACACGTCAAGTACTTGTTTGGCGCTCATGGTGAAAGCCTTAGCCGCCGCTATTTGCAAGCCCGACAAACTAAAAAGTAATGGCGCCGCTTGTTGTTTTTTCTGCTCATTGACCTTAAGTATCTTACCTGGCTGCCCCGCTATTCGCTCAATAACATTACAAGCTAGCTTCTTTGACACAACACGATTGTCCTCATCCATATACGCCTCACACGCGGCGCTAGGTCGCCATTTCCCTTGATAATCGATACCATCATTAGTCTTTAGATGAGCGATCACCTCAAAAAAGGGCTTAGAGACAAAATCTGCTATTTCAAGATCTCTATTGACCACTAACCCCAAAATAGGAGTTTGCACCCGCCCGATAGACAATACACCTTGATAACCTGATTTTTGCCCTTGCAACGTACACAGTCGCGTCATGTTAAGGCCATAAAGCCAATCGGCTCTCGCTCTTGCTAATGCAGAGACAGCCAATGGAATATAGTCTCGATTGGGTTTTAAATTATTGACCGACTTTATAACCGCGGCTAAATTCATGTCACTTATTAAGCAACGTTGCGCCTTGGCAATTTTTGCTTTACTGGCACCACAATAATTAATCACTTCATCAACTAATATTTGCCCTTCCCTATCGATATCTCCCGCATTAACAATGATGCTAGATTGTTTGATCAACCTTTTTATTATCGCTAACTGTTTTTTTGTTTTGCTTTTAGGTTTTAGCTGCCATTCGCTAGGTATGATGGGCAGATGTTCAATGCACCATTTTTTATATTTCACATCATAAAATTCTGGCTCTGCTTGTTCTAACAAATGACCAATGCACCAGGTCACAGTATCTCCATTACTGGCGACAATATAGCCGTCCTGTTTTTGTAGAGGTTTTGGCAAGGCGTCTGCCAATGCTCTTGCTAAGCTGGGTTTTTCTGCAATAAACAATTTCATGCGTGTATTAGCCTTAAGTGCTTAACCTGCATCATAAATAAAACATTCAATAACAACATATTCAATGCACTTTGGGTAAACAATGTGGTGTGTTGAAGTCAACACATCATCATTCACTGTATATAAAGACAGTCACAGTAGCAGAGTTTATATTATCCGCCAAAGCAAAGATGCTCGATCGTGTGAATAATACACATCGCGCCGCCAAAAATGGGATGAATTTCGCAGTAATCACAACCCCAACAGTGACGCGGCTCACAGTTTGACTATTGAGCGAAAGAAACAAGACGTTACATTTTTGAGATTCTGTTGATTAATACAATAAGCAGTGTCTTGTTGCACAATTGTAAACAGCTGTTTACAAAGGGTTTAATAATACTAAATCATGATCTTAATTCAATCGATTACCCTATTCTATTAATGTGACCACGATCAAGGGTGACAATCACTGTCAGTAAGAGTTCGATTTTATTTGAAAATAAATTTATAATCCTGCCTCAGAAACACAGATTACATTTTCATTTACTGCTTTTATAAGCGCCAAGGATATTCTGATAATGAATAACTTATTAAAAAAGACCGCCGCGGCATCTGCTGTAGCTATCGCGTTAAGTCTCGCTAGCCCAGCATTCGCTGCTGATACGTCATCAGCAATACGAGGTAAAGTAGTAACAGCTTCGGGTCAACCGGCTGCAAATACTAAAATTACCATTATTCACACGCCTACCGGCACGAAACGTGTGTTAATGACCAATGCGGATGGTGGTTATGCTGCCCATGGCTTAAAAGTAGGTGGCCCATACACGATCGAAATCGATTCGCCTACGCTACAAGATCAAACATTATCCAATGTTTTTCTTCAATTAGGCGAAGTAAGAAAATTAAAAACTGAATTATCTGCTGGCGATATGGAGCGCATTGCAATTGTAGGTTCTGTAATAGCTGTATCAGCACCAGGTAGCTCAAGCTACTTCGGTCAAGAGGCTATCGCAGGCGCATCTAGCCTTACGCGTGATATCAAAGATATTATACGTGCTAACCCATTAGTTACTATTCTACCTGGTTCAGATCGTCAAATGACAATCGCAGGTATGAACCCGAAATTTAACTCAATCACCGTTGATGGCATTAGCCAAAACGATGACTTTGGTCTAAACGGCGGCGGTTACCCAACACAGCGTTCTCCAATCCCATTTGATGCCCTTGATCAAGTAACTGTTGATGTTGCCCCTTTTGATGCAAGCAAGTCAGGTTTTAGCGGCGCGCTAATCAACTCGGTATTTAAATCGGGTACCAATGAGTTTACAGGCAGCGTATTTTTCGAAAAGCTAAATGACAGCATGGCTGGCACGCCTACTAAGCGTAACTATAAAGGTAAGCTAGAAGAAGTACCTCAAGATTACGAAGAAGAAACATTCGGTATTACACTTGCGGGTCCATTAATTAAAGACACGCTTTTCTTCATGGCATCGTATGAGAACTTTGACGCTCCACAAGGTGTTGAATGGGGGCCTGCAGGTTCAAGTGCTCCGAACAAAACAGATGCGACTTTAGAAGACGTTAGCAAAGTTAAAGAGATTGCTTCTCGCGTATACGGTATCAGCGATATAGGTGAGTGGAACACTACTCCTGTTGAAGCGGATGAAAAGTTAGTTGTTAAACTTGATTGGAATATCAATGATAACCATCGTTCTTCGTTAACTTACCAATATAACAAGGGTAACCGTACGCGCAATACGTCTAATAATCCAAGTGAGCTTAAATTATCTTCTCATTGGTATAACAAAACTGAAGAGTTAAATAACATTTCTGCCAAGCTTTATTCTGATTGGTCAGATGAACTATCAACTGAAATTAGTCTAACGCATAAGCAAGTTGTAACGGGTCAAGACTCTTTAGCTAATAGTGAACTAGGTGATATCACCATAAAAGGTTTAACTGATGACGCCAAAATCGCATTTGGTTTAGATCAATATCGTCATGCTAACTCGCTAGAAAATGAAACATTAACATTTAAATTTGATGCGACTTATTTATATGCAGATCACAGCATCCAGTTTGGTATTGCTTACACCAACATCGATGTACTAAATGTGTATGTTGATAAATCTAAAGGTGTTATAGAATTTAATAGCCTCGCAGATTTTGAAGCGGGTAACGTTGGTAAGTACGAATACAAAAATGGTATCGGCAATGATCCTCTAGCGGCAAGTGCAAACTTTAACCGTGAAACATCGGCCATCTATGTCCATGATACATGGGAGTTTAGCGATGAATTGACACTTGATTTCGGTGTGCGTTACGAGCGTTTAGGCTCAGATGACAAGCCACCTTACAACGCAAAATCATTTGCACGTACTGGCTATGATAATACCGAAAACCTAGACGGTATTAGCATCTTATTACCTCGCTTTGGTTTTAACTACTCAGTGAATGATGATCTAACTATCCGCGGTGGTGTCGGCCGCTTCTCTGGTGGCAGCCCGAATGTTTGGATTTCAAATGCTTACTCAAATAGTGGTGTAAATACAGGTGTTTATGAGGGTGAAAACATCACCACAACGCCAACGCCTGCAGATAATATCTTAAACGGCATTTACGGCCCAGCAATTGATGCCATTGCAAATTCAAAATCAGACGGCGATGTTAACTTAACGGATCCTAACTTCAAGCTGCCTTCAGATTGGCGTTATCAGTTAGCGGCCGATTACAATTTGGACATCCCAGGTATTGGTGAAGATTTTGCTGTCACTTTTGAAGCTATCTATGTTCAAAAAATTGACCAACAATGGTGGGTTGATGCGTCATTACTTGAGTCTGATAAAGCCGGTACAACAGCCGATGGCAGCTTAACGCTTTATAATGATGATGACAATCGTTCAGATCTTATGTTAACTAACTCTGACAAAGATGGTAAGTCTCTTATCCTATCTGCGTCATTAGCGAAAACATTTGATAACGGCATTAAGTTCTCAACCTCATATACTAACCAAGACATCACCGAAGGTCATGGCGGTACAAGCTCAACTGCTCAAGGTAACTACCGTTACAATGTTGGTATTAACCGTAATGAGCCAATAGTTGGCACCGCTAACTACCAGATAGAGCATCGCTTTGTTGTGACTTTAGGTTACGAAGTAGAATTCTTTGATGGTTACGCAACTAACTTCGATCTATTCTTCGAGCGTCGTTCAGGTAAGCCATTCTCATACACTGCCAGTTATGGCAAGGTATATGGAGAAAAAAGAAACCTAATTTTCGATGCACCATGGGATATGATTAGCCCAGGTTTATCTGGCGGTAACTACTTACCTTACATTCCAACTCAAGGTGACAGCAACGTCATTTATACAAGCAAGACGAATGAAGCAGATGTATTGGCTCATATCGAAAAAGCTGGTCTAAGTAGCTACGCTGGCGGTTACGGTCCTAAGAACGCATCGACTACACCTTGGGTAAACACGCTTGATTTAACGATACGTCAAGAAATTCCAGGTTTTATGGAAGGTCACAAAGGGTCGGTTTACTTTACGGTTGATAACTTATTGAATCTAATTGATAGTTCACAAGGTAAAGTGTACGTAAACGATTATGGTACATCTCGCTTATATTCTGGTTCAATCGACCCAGTATCTAAGAAGTACGTTATCGACAAAGTTAAAAACGATAGCAGCAAGTTCGACCCACAAGAGTCAACTTGGCGCATCAAAGTAGGTATTAACTACAAGTTCTAATCCAACTTAGTTAACCACTATTTAGCAAACTCAAATAAAGCCAGTCTAACGACTGGCTTTTTATGTTCAGGATGAACGGTATGCTGTGGTGCCATGGATGGCAATGAGCAGCGATGTTCAGAAAAAGTAAATATTCGCGCTGATATAGAATATATAGTACGAAAAACAACCCAACTTAGGAACCATGATGCTTAAAAAAATAAGCGCCGTATTTTTATTGCTCGCTTTAACGGGCTGTAATGCAACAGACAACCATGTGAACGAAATGAAAACAATTAAAGTAGCAACCTTTAATGTCTCAATGGACGCGACTAATTATGTCGGCAGAGACGTTGATAAAGTCAATAATAACGTGTTAAAAACACAATTACTAAATGGTAATCAGCAAATTAAAAACATAGCTGAAATCATTCAGCGAGTTCGCCCTGATATCATCTTACTTAACGAATTTGATTATATTGACGACCCAGCCCAAGGTGTTGAGTTATTTATTCAAAAATACCTTAACGTGGCGCAAAATGAATCGTTAACGAGCATCGACTACCCGTATTACTATTACCATACGGTTAATACCGGCAAGCCAAGCCCTTATGATTTAACTGGTGATGGCAGGGCAACCGGCAGCCAAGGCGATGCATGGGGATTTGGTTTCTTTGAGGGCCATTACGCGATGGTATTGCTGTCAAAGTACCCTATAGATACTGACAACGTACGCACCTTCCAAAATTTCAAATGGAAAGACATGCCTAATGCATTGCGTCCTGTAGTGCCAAGCACTGGTAAGTTTTTCTATAACGACGAAGTGTGGGCACAATATCCGCTGTCTTCAAAGTCGCATTGGGACATTCCTGTTAACGTCGCAGGAAAAACGATTCATTTATTAGCCGCACACCCTACTCCGCCTGTTTTTGATGGACCGGAAGATAGAAACGGCAGCAAGAATCATGATGAGGTTAAATTTTGGTTAGACTATGTTAGCCAGCAGAAAAATGCTTACATATATGATGACAACGGTGTCACCGCTAATTTAGCGGCCTCACAACGTTTTATTATTGTTGGCGATTTAAATGCAACCGCTGTCGAAGGTCAAGGTCGCAAAGAAGCCATATCAGCGCTACTTAGCAGTCCGTTGATTAATGATGATCGTATACCAAAAAGCAATGCTGGCAAAAGCAACCGAGCTAAAAACTCACATGCTAAGCATCATACAGCTTATTGGGGTGCAAGAGCCGATTACGTATTGCCATCGAGTTTTGGCTTTTCTGTTTTAGATAATGGTATATTTTGGCCAGAAAAAAACAGCGCGACCCACCGCTTAATTAAAGATCGCATGTCGTCATCTGATCACCGCATGGTATGGAGTACCTTGCTAATTAAGTAATAAAGCGGCAATCGTCAATTATGTTGATGAGTTATTTTTTAATGCCTCATCGACAAGCTCTATTGGGCTCAACGTAATATCATGCCAGCCTAATTTGTCACAAACTTGCGTGAAGTCTTGCGGCAATGGCGCAACAATATTCATTGTTTGACCAGTATATGGGTGTACAAATTGCAATTGCGCCGCATGTAACATTAAGCGAAGTTCGGCCAAGTGAGCTTTGAAGTATTTGTTTTGCTTGCCATCACCATGCGTCGTATCACCCAATATAGGATGGCGCAAATGCGCTAAATGGCGACGTAGTTGATGTTTGCGGCCTGTTTGCGGGGCTAAGGCGATTAAACTAAACCTAGCCGCATCAAATGGTCCAATGGGCTGTGGATATTGCGCAGTCGCTATATTGCTCCAGTCGGTCACGGCCTCTTGCGGCGCTTTGTCTTGCCGCGCTTTTTTATCGGCTATTTTATCCAGAATTTCCTTAAGCGGATAATCAAGCGTATCG
>JABSRV010000103.1:10336-12339 GCA_013214905.1 Psychrobium sp.
AGCCATTTAAATATCCGCGCACCATGGCTAGATACCCCTTCTTCACCACCCGTTCACTAAACAACTCGTTAAGACTACGCGCTGCCTCACTCGATAATGCGAAGAGTAAGACACCAGACGTTGGGCGATCTAAGCGATGAATAGGAAATACATGCTGACCAATTTGGTCACGCAATATAGTCATCGCAAAATGCGTTTCTTTACGCGCCAAATAGCTTTTGTGCACCAATAAACCCGCGGGTTTATTGATCGCTACCATGTATTGATCTTGATAAAGTATTTGTAATGGACAATCAAACATCTAGCTTTTATGCGCGCTAAAGACGTCATCTAGCTGCGAGATTAGTTGCAGTAATTTAGCTGTATTTTCATCAATTTTTGCAAATGATTCTTGCGCCATCGGCAAAATAAGAAAATCACTTGGTAAATCCATGTTTGAGTCGATTAGCATTTGCATTTTAGGCAACAATATAAACTCTAACCATTGGCTAAAACTTAAGGTATCACAGCAAAACGGTTCAGCACTGGCTAAGGCTTCTTGGCTCGGCAAGGTACTTTGCCATAAATCGATGTTAATCATTTCTTGGTTAATGCGATCTAATAATTCATGAACTTCACTTGCTAATGACATAATAAACTCTGACTGGGATATAATCGCTGTATCATACCCATTAATCTGCGCAATACCAATAGCGTGCAATGATTGCTACAATACACAAAATTTTTATTCTTGGGTTTCTCGTGGACAGCATCAATACTTTAAGTGAATTTCTTCTTCATTCAAGCAGCCAATATCGTGTGTTTGATATGGGGCGTCGGGTACGAAAAATAACCACCGATCTATTCAGCGATTTTGAACATGCAAAAACACCCTATCCTTATCCATTACAGCAACATGCAATGGTTGGTATTTTGTTTTGGAACAAGCAACAAAGTAGCGAACACTACGTTTGGTTTTTAAAGCTGCCACTCGATGAGCGCGGCTTGTTACAGCAAGCCTCGATGAAGCAATTCTTAGATTTGGTTGTTAACGCCTTAGGTAATGCGATGGACAAGCAGCCTGACAAGGAACAGCAATCAGCACTTGATCATAATCCGCTTATTTTTAAGCCTTCGCAGCAAAAGTTAGCGGCTTTTAATTCGGCGGTCAGGCAAGTCATGAAATTGCCAGCCAGTTCATTTATGACATCTGCGTTAAGTTATTTGCAACAAGAAGAGCGCTTTGACAATTGGCCAGAAATTGGTTATCAAGGCTTTGCTGACGTTGCTAGTCGATGTGACGATCCAATGTTTAGCCAAGCAATAGCCAATGCGCTGCCAAAATTACCAATCGAAAGTTTTTGCGCCGTATGTTGTAGCTTAGAAAACGCAGTGATTAATAGCAGTATTGCTGATTGCCTGCTCAAAATTTTAGATGATGCGTTGCAACAAAATGATGTGGTTAAAAGCATTCACGCAGCGCGGGCGTTATCTCACAGTAAAGGTGCGGGGTTCCAGCGTCAGGCGCTTGAATTAATCTATAACAGTGAGCTTATTAGCAAGCAACAAGATATTTTAGTCATTATAGCGGCTAGATATTGGCAACTTATTGATAATGACGATAATGCACTGCGCTTTTTAGAGGCTGTTGCTAAACAGAAGTGTGAGCAGGATATATTTGAGCAATTGTTTAGCGATTTAGTCGCAATCCCTAGTGCTCGAACATACATGCTCAATGCACTACGTCACCCAAAACGCAGTAACGAGCTAGCTCATTACATTGCCAAGCTTATTACAGGATAAATATGTCTTTAATTGAAATTTTCGCATTATTAATGTTAGCAGCTGGGATTTGGCTTTTTTGGCAAACCCGCGTCATGGCAGAAACGGCTAAGTCAGCAATAGAACAATATTGTGAAAAGCATGGTTTGCAAGTGCTCAGCGTAGCAAGAGTTGCCTTAAAACCATCGCGTAATGCGCGCGGTAATTTTTGCTGGCAAGCGAATTATCAATTTGAATTTAGT
>JABSRV010000104.1 GCA_013214905.1 Psychrobium sp.
ATCGCTTGCTTGATTAAATTAACCTCGGCTTTTTCTAAGGTCATAAAGGGTAGGCTTTGCTCATTACGTTGTGGTGTTAAAGGTAAGTCGCTGGCGGCAATCACTGCCGCTGTATTTTCGGTAGACATACTAAGTAAAATAGCGCGTTCCATCACATGGCTTAGCTCACGGATATTACCCGGCCAGTGATAGCCGAGTAACGCCTCTTTGGCGCAAGGGCTAAAGTTACTGACCCCTTTTTGATATTTTTTGCTATAAAGCGTCATAAAGTGCTCAGCCAACGGCACAATATCATCAAGGCGTTCTTGCAAGGATGGCACTCTAAATTCTAATGTGTTGAGGCGATAAAATAGATCTTCTCTGAATTGCTCATTGTCTATTAATTTTCGGAAATCGCCGTTAGAGGCGCTGATTAATCGGCAATCAGTACGCTGGGTTTTGCTGCTGCCAAGCACTTCAAATTCGCCGGTTTCAACCACCCGCAATAACTTCGCCTGCTGTGACATGGGAATGTTGGCTATTTCATCTAAAAATAAGGTGCCTTTTTGTGCCAATTCAAAACGGCCAATGCGCGCAGATTTGGCGTCGGTGAATGCGCCTTTACTATGACCGAACATTTCACTTTCAAATAATGATTCGGAAATTGCTCCCATATTGACGCTAATAAACGGTTGCTCGCTGCGCTGGGACCACTGATGAATGAACTTTGCCAACTGGCTCTTTCCTGTGCCGTTATCTCCGGTTAATAAAATAGCGACATCGGCTTGGGCGACATTTTTAATTTGCGCCATTAGGGTGACCATACAAGGCGAGCGCCACTGGTATTGCTCGTCATCAACTGATTCCAGCCGCTGATTCAATTTCTGATTTTGTACCTTCAATCCAGCCATTGATAATTGTTGCTTGATGACTTGCAGCAAGCGTTGGTTTTTCCATGGTTTTTCAATGAAATCACCAGCGCCGAATTGCATCGACTTGACGGCGAGTTCAACGTTGGACCAGGCGGTCATCGCGACAGCTGGAATATTGGGTTCGTTTTTGTTCAGCCAACGCAATAAATCCAGGCCTTCTTCGCCCGACGTAGTGTCTAACGAATAGTTCATATCGAGTAAAACGAGGTCGATATTGTTGGCTTTAATGACTTGCTGCGCTTGATAAGGTGACTCGGCTTCTAATACTTGATAGTCATGATCTTCAAGTACAAAGGTTGCACTTAAACGAATGTCTGGTCGGTCATCAACCACCAGTATAAGAGGTTTGTTCACTTATTTTCCTTGTTGTAAATTGGTAAAACTGCTGGCGCATACCGCTTGATTTCGGCCGCTGTTTTTTGCTTGATATAGTGCTTTGTCAGCCGTGGCAATCAGTAGCTCTGGGCTAGGTTGGGGCAATAGCGACGGCGCAGCAACGCCAATGCTCACGGTTATGCCAACGGCGTGTTCGTTATAATCAATGCTCATTGCCGCCACTTGCCTAGTTAATTTGTCGGCAAATCGCTTAGCGGAATCGATGCGAGTACTGGTGGCGATGATCGCAAACTCTTCACCGCCGTAACGCACAAAAACGTCACTCTTACGCAGTAGTTGCTTAATTTCTTTAGCGAATTTAATTAATACGGTATCACCGCAGTCGTGACCATAACGGTCATTGATTTTTTTAAAGTGATCAAGATCTAGCATTAAGAGAGAGAAATCATTGCTATAACGTTGGAAGCGTTGTATTTCTGCGTCTAAGCAATCTAAGAAATGACGACGATTACGGATGCCCGTTAATGGATCGTGAGTAGCCAAGCGCTGTAATTCGGCACGTGCGATTTTATGCTGTTTAATTTCTTCGCGTAAAACAGCGGTTTTGTCACTGATTATCTGTTCACGTTGTTTTTTTTCTGTCTCGATATTAACGATTAGACGGCGTGCATAACGTAGTGCCAATAGACTAACTAGCATTAATAGGGAAAATGCTAACAGATGACTTAATATGTTCTGTTGTTGTAGGTTGCCCTTTTGCGTATTGATGTTTGTTAAGTCATAACTAAATGTTACCGCGCCCATTAAGTCACCGACTTTTAAATCTAATTTATGATGGCAGCTAATACAGTTTTTTTCTGCCAAAATTGGCGTTATATAATGAAATCGATTGTCTTGGGTGGTCGTAAAAGATTTAGAGGATGGGTCTTGCAAAAATTGACGCAAAATACTGGCTTGCCAGGCCGTTGGTTTGGTCGATGGGTTCATCGCTTGCAAACTAATAACGCCATATTTTACGGTCTTATCATTAAGGTATTGAGTGACTTGTTGCAATAACCGACCTGGCGTTATTAAGGTTAATTTAGTACCCGTTGGTGTGACGATGTTTTTTTCTGCATGGTCGATATAAGGATTGGGCTGGTTGTCTTTGGTTTGTGGAATATAGATGCGGTCGTGGCCGGTAGACCACTTAATAATAGCCTGAGCCGTATTATTGCCAATGTCACCGCGCATGCTCATGGCTGTTTGTGCTGCGCTAACGATGCCCTTATTATTTAAATAATATGACGTCGCACAAAGCAATGCCCAAATCAACGTAAGCATCAAAATCGCTAAGGGAGAATGTAGTAAGGATTCAGTTTTAGTACGTTGTCTTTTCAAAACATCCCTTTCATAGCATGCCGATGCAGTAGGTTTATTTATAGCACTGATTACAAAATCATTTATATTTATTTGCCAAATGTTAACACAATTTAACAATTTAGCGATTGAACTATTCACCATTTTGACATTAAAACGGTGCTTACAAGTTAAGCTCTTGCTATCTTGGCGCGTTCAAATTATAATTACGCGCTAAATTTTATAAGCCCTGTTCCGACAGGGCTTAATTTATGGTCGCTGATTTTTGGTTATTTTGATTGGAGATCAGCGATACGTTGAATATAAATCTCTCTGGGTATTTAGCTTAGTTAGGTAGTAACACAACTATTTATTGGGACAGTGGTAAATGAACGCAACAAATACTGAAAACGAAAGCGGATCGTTTGATCTGGTAAAATGGATTATTGTCATCGCCTTATTGGCTGGTGCGGTAGTTGGTAATTATATGTACGGCGAAGAGTCTGTATTAATTCGTGCAGTCGCAGTGCTTGCCGCTGTTGGTGGGGCAATGGCTATTGCTTCACAAACAGATAAAGGTCGTGAAGCAATTAGCTTTGCTAAAGAATCTCGTTTAGAAATTCGTAAGGTCGTTTGGCCAACTCGCAAAGAAGCGATGAATACAACACTGATTGTATTAGCCGCTACTGCGTTTATGGCTCTAGTCCTTTGGGGGCTAGACGGTATATTGGTTAGAGTCGTAGGATTCATTACAGGCATCAAGGTTTAATATTATGTCAGAAGAGCAAGCAAAATTCAGATGGTACGTTGTTCAGGCATTTTCTGGTTATGAAATGCGCGTGCATAAAACTCTTTTAGAGCACATTGAAATTCAAGGTATGGGTGAATATTTCGAAGAAATACTTGTTCCTACCGAAGAAGTTGTATCGATGCGTGCAGGCAAGAAAACTAAAAGTACGCGTAAATTCTTTCCTGGCTATGTGTTAGTGAAAATGGTCATGAACGAAGATAGCTGGCATCTAGTGAAAAACATTCCTCGTGTAATGGGTTTCATTGGCGGGAAAATTGATCGTCCAGCACCTATTTCAGATGCAGAAGCAGATCGCATTTTACAGCGTCTGCAAGATACTGTTGACTCTCCAAGTCAGCGTACCTTGTTTGAACCAGGCGAAATCGTTCGTGTTACTGAAGGTCCATTTGCTGACTTCAACGCAACCGTTGAAGAAGTGGATTATGAGAAGAGCCGCGTCAAGGTTTCTGTGCTTATCTTCGGTCGTTCAACGCCTGTTGAACTAGAGTTCGGACAGATCGAAAAGGAAGAAGTGTAAATCTTCTTTCATTAAGTTTTGAAGTGGATCGCTATTAATTGTTTAAATTTTTAGCGATTTACTTGGCAGGACGCGTGATTATCGCTATAATTCGCGCCCTTAATAACCCGGGGAGCTAATTGTTGTCATGACATTTGGCGTTATGTACCCAATATAGGAATAATATAATGGCTAAGAAAGTCCAAGCTTATATCAAGCTACAGGTTGCTGCTGGCGCAGCTAATCCGTCACCACCGGTTGGTCCTGCGTTAGGTCAACACGGCGTTAACATCATGGAATTCTGTAAAGCGTTTAACGCAAAAACAGCTTCTCTTGAAAAGGGTGCTCCAGTACCTGTAGTTATCACTGTATACAGTGATCGCTCATTCACGTTCGAAACTAAAACTCCACCTGCTGCTTACTTGCTTAAGAAAGCTGCTGGTATCAAGAGTGGTTCAGGCCGTCCTAACACTGAAAAGGTTGGTACTGTTACTCGTGCACAGTTAGAAGAAATCGTTGCTGCTAAAGCTGCTGATCTTACTGGTGCTGATTTGGATGCTAATGTTAACTCTATTGCCGGTTCTGCTCGTGCAATGGGTCTGATCGTAGAAGGATAAGATAATGGCTAAATTAACTAAACGTATGAAGAACATCCGCGCAAAAACGGACGTTTTAAAGTCATACGACATCAACGAAGCTGTTGCTCTTCTTAAAGAATTAGCTACTGCAAAATTCGTAGAAAGCGTAGATGTTGCGATTAACCTTGGTGTTGATCCTCGTCGTAGCGATCAAAACGTTCGTGGCGCGACTGTGTTACCACACGGTACTGGTCGTAACGTTCGTGTTGCTGTGTTCACACAGGGCGCAAACGTAGAAAAAGCGTTAGCAGCCGGTGCTGATATCGTTGGTATGGACGACTTAGCTGCTGCAGTTAAGAAAGGCGAAATGAACTTTGATGTTGTTATCGCTTCTCCAGACGCAATGCGTGTTGTTGGTCAGTTGGGTACAATCTTAGGCCCACGTGGTCTTATGCCTAACCCTAAAGTTGGCACAGTAACTCCAGACGTAGCGACAGCGGTTAAAAACGCTAAGTCAGGTCAGGTTCGTTACCGTAACGACAAGAATGGTATTATCCATTCTACGATCGGCAACGTGTCTTTTGACGACGTTAAGATCAAAGAAAATCTTGAAGCATTGCTTATCGCTTTAAACAAAGCTAAGCCTTCAGGCGCTAAAGGTGCTTTCTTCAAGAAAGTTTCTTTGTCTACAACTATGGGTGCTGGTCTTTCAATTGATCTTGCTACCGTAGAGACAAAAGTTTAATTCAAACTGTCCCTAACAGGAGAGTTTATTAGGGTGTGATCGCAGTCGTTGTTTTGTAATGAACAGTTTGTATTAAGCTTGTTTTTTTATAAAACTGCTGTATAATTCTGCGCCCTAATGGGTTGGGATTTGGTGGTTTTGGTTGGTTTTAATCGACTTTAAACATCAAACTCTCGTCCAAGACCGTAGGAGCCGCGCTACTTTTTTACTATTAAAAAGAGGCAACGTTTAATCCTATATTCTTAATCAATGCCGCTTGCAGCAACGACAAAGAATATGATCCTACGCAGACGGTGTGAACCCAGTACATTCCTATGTTCTGGCTATTACCGTGTTCACGCTCCGAATTATATTAATTTGGGGTTTTACTAAAGTTCCGGATTTTTCCGGAGTGAACCAGGAGTTATGCCAATGGCATTAAGACTTGAAGACAAAAAAGCAATCGTTGCTGAAGTCAATGAGGTCGCCAAAGGTGCTCTGTCTGCAGTAGTTGCTGACTCTCGTGGTGTTACTTTAGGTGCAATGACAAGTTTGCGTAAGCAAGCTCGTGAAGCAGGTGTTGTAGTAAGAGTTGTTCGTAATACTCTAGCTAAGCGTGCTTTAGCAGGTACTGATTTTGAGTGTCTAGTTGATACTTTTAAAGGTCCTACTCTTGTTGCATTCTCAAGTGAGCATCCAGGTGCTGCGGCTCGTATCTTTAAAGATTTCGCGAAAGCGGAAAAGAACTTTGAAGTACTAGCAGCTGCATTCGAAGGCACTACTTGTGACCCAGAAGTTTTAGCTACGCTTCCGACTTACGACGAAGCAATTGCAAGACTAATGAGCGCTATGAAAGAAGCCTCTGCTGGCAAACTTGTTCGCACTATTGCGGCAGTTCGCGATCAGAAAGAGCAAGACGCAGCTTAATTCTTTTGCCCTATCTCGAAAGAGAAGTTGGCAAAGAAACTGTGTTAGTTATTTATTTTTTAGAACGAAGACTCATTTTGAGCTTTGTTCAATATATTAGGAATGTATACCATGTCTGTATCTAAAGACGATATCCTAAACGCTGTTGCTGAAATGTCAGTAATGGACGTTGTAGAACTTATTGAAGCAATGGAAGAGAAATTCGGTGTTTCAGCTGCTACTGCTGTTGCTGCTGTTGCTGGCGGCGCTGATGCTGCTGCTGAGCAAACTGAATTTGACGTTATTATGACTTCATTCGGCGATGCTAAAGTTCCAGCTATCAAAGCTGTACGTGCTGCTACAGGTCTTGGCCTTAAAGAAGCAAAAACTATGGTTGAATCTGCTCCTATCGCGATCAAAGAAGGTCTTGATAAAGCTGAAGCTGAAGCTCTACAGAAGACTCTTGAAGAAGCTGGTCTTACTATTGAACTTAAATAAGGTTAACCCTTATTACAAAGTTGCCTAATTACTTGTTAATTAGGTCAGGCTGGTGATTTTATAATCACCAGCCTTTTTGCGCTATAAATACCCTGTTCTTTGCTATGCAATGTTACTCGGTGAAAACATGGTAAATTTCACACTATTGATACCATGTGTTAAATACTTACTTGATGATATGCCCCGCGCTATTATTTGGTCTAGTATCCAGTCCCTACCAGAGATTACTGGGTAGGTTCTTACCAAAAAGTGTTGTTATTTTCGCGGTTGTTTAGAGGTTTATACTTTTTTAAAAGATAAACCAATGACTAAGCAGCAGTTGTCTACTGTCAGCTAATAGAGAAAACAATGGTTTACTCGTATAACGAAAAAAAACGTATCCGTAAGGATTTTGGTAAGCGTCCGCAGGTGGTTGAAATTCCACAGCTTTTGAATATTCAAAAGGACTCTTTCGCCCGGTTTATTAAATTTGATGAGAGTGGTGAGCTAGGCCTAGAAGCCGCTTTCCGTTCAATCTTTCCTATCAAAAGCTTTTCTGGTTATGCAGAATTGCAATATGTCAGCTTCAAGCTAGGTACACCAGTATTTGACGTTAAAGAATGTCAAATTCGTGGTATTACTTATAGCGCTCCTTTGCGTGTTAAATTACGCTTAGTTTTATTTGATCGTGAAGCGCCTAAAGGCACTATCAAAGATATCAAAGAGCAAGAAGTTTACATGGGCGAAATCCCATTAATGACTGACAATGCCACGTTTGTAATCAACGGTACTGAGCGTGTAATCGTATCTCAATTACATCGTTCTCCTGGTGTTTTCTTTGATCATGATAAAGGCAAAACCCATTCTTCAGGTAAAATCCTGCACAATGCGCGTGTTATTCCTTATCGTGGTTCTTGGTTAGATTTCGAATTCGATCCTAAAGATGCTCTATTCGTACGTATCGATCGTCGTCGTAAACTACCAGCGTCAATTATGTTGCGTTCAATGGGCATGGAAACCGAAGAAATTCTAGAATTATTCTTCGACACTACCACGTTCACTGTTAAGCGTGGCAAGATCATCATGGATCTTATCCCTGAGCGTCTTCGTGGTGATACGACATTGTTCGACATCAAAGATGCCGACGATAAACTGATTGTTGAAACAGGCCGCCGTATTACGGCACGTCACGTTCGTCAAATGAACAAGGCTAAATTAACGACTGTTGAAGTACCAACAGAATATGTTATTGGCAAACGTATCAACAAAACTTACGTTAATAAAGAAACCGGTGAAGTGATCATTAATGCTAATGATGACATTACTTTGGAAAACTTTGCTGAACTTGCTAGTAGTGGCGTTAAGCAGTTTGACGTTATTTATTTCAACGATTTAGACAATGGTCCATTCATGTCTGATACGTTGCGTGTTGATTCTTCAACTAACCGTCTTGAAGCACTTGTTGAAATTTATCGCATGATGCGCCCAGGCGAGCCACCAACTAAAGACGCGGCTGAAGGTTTGTTTGAAAACTTATTCTTCAACGGTGAACGTTATGACTTATCTAAAGTAGGTCGTATGAAGTTCAACGCTCGTGTTAATACTGACGTTGATTTAAGCAATGGTGTTTTGTCAAAAGATGACATCATCGCGGTCATGAAAACCCTAATCGCTATCCGTAATGGTTTCGGTGAAGTTGATGATATCGATCACTTGGGTAACCGTCGTATTCGTAGTGTTGGCGAAATGGCTGAAAACCAATTCCGTGTTGGTTTAGTTCGTGTTGAACGTGCTGTTAAAGAACGTTTATCATTAGGTGATTTAGCTGAAATCATGCCACAAGATTTGATTAACGCTAAGCCGATTTCTGCTGCTGTTAAAGAATTCTTTGGTTCTTCACAGTTATCTCAGTTCATGGATCAAAATAATCCGTTGTCTGAAGTAACGCACAAACGTCGTATTTCGGCGCTTGGGCCTGGTGGTTTGACCCGTGAACGAGCTGGTTTTGAAGTTCGAGATGTACATCCGACTCACTACGGTCGTTTATGTCCAATCGAAACGCCAGAAGGACCAAACATCGGTCTAATCAACTCATTGGCTTCTTATGCTAGAACCAACGATTACGGTTTCTTAGAAACACCTTACCGTAAAGTTGTTGACGGTCTTGTTACCGATGACGTGCAGTTCTTGTCTGCTATCGAAGAAACTAACTTCGTTGTGGCACAAGCATCAGCCATCTTAGACAAAGATAACCGCCTAGCAGAAGACTTAATCGCTTGTCGTACTAAAGGTGAATCTACCTTTATGTCGAGTGATAAAATCGACTATATGGATGTATCACCACAACAGATTATCTCTGTTGCTGCGTCAATCATCCCGTTCCTAGAACACGATGATGCTAACAGAGCCTTGATGGGCGCGAACATGCAACGTCAAGCAGTTCCTACTTTGCGGGCAGATAAGCCGCTAGTTGGTACTGGTATGGAACGTGTTATCGCTGTTGATTCTGGTGTAACTATTGTTGCTAAACGTGGTGGCGTGGTTGATTACGCTGACTCGACTCGCATCGTGGTTAAGGTTAATGAAGATGAGTTATTAGCTGGTGAAGCTGGTATCGATATCTACAACCTTACAAAGTACACTCGTTCTAACCAAAATACTTGTATTAACCAACGTCCTAAAGTGATGGCTGGCGAACCAGTTACTAAAGGCGACGTGATGGCCGATGGCCCGTCAACTGATATGGGTGATTTGGCATTAGGCCAAAACATGCGTATCGCGTTCATGCCTTGGAATGGTTACAACTTCGAAGATTCAATCCTTGTTTCTGAACGCGTCGTTCAGCAAGATCGTTTCACCACTATTCACATTCAGGAACTCACATGTATCGCTCGTGATACTAAGTTAGGTAGTGAAGATATCACTGCTGATATTCCTAATGTTGGTGAAGCGGCACTTGGTAAGCTTGATGAGTCTGGTATTGTTTACATTGGTGCTGAAGTTCATGGCGGCGATATCTTAGTGGGTAAAGTTACTCCTAAAGGTGAAACGCAATTAACGCCTGAAGAAAAGCTATTACGCGCTATCTTCGGTGAAAAAGCCTCTGATGTTAAAGACAGCTCACTTCGTGTTCCTAACAGCGTTAGCGGTACTATCATTGACGTTCACGTATTTACTCGTGACGGTGTTGATAAAGACAAGCGTGCATTAGAAATTGAGCAAATGCAGCTTAAAGAAGCGAAGAAAGATTTATCAGATGTGTTCTCTATCTTAGAAGACGGCATCTATGAGCGTGCTGAAAAGCTATTAATCGCTTCAGGCCTGTCTAGCGAGCAACTTGCCGCTATGCCTCGTCGTGAATGGTTAGAGCAAACGCTTAATGATGAAGCTAGCCAAACTTCGTTAGAGCAGATTGCTGCACAGCACATCGAAATCAAAGCTGACTTTGAAAAGCAATTTGAGAACAAGCGTCTTAAAATTACACAAGGTGCTGATTTAGCGCCTGGCGTACTTAAGATTGTTAAAGTTTATCTTGCTGTTAAGCGTCGCATTCAGCCTGGTGATAAAATGGCTGGTCGTCACGGTAACAAAGGTGTTATCTCGAAGCTTTGTCCAGTTGAAGATATGCCACATGATAAAGATGGTCGTACCATCGATATAGTACTTAACCCGTTGGGTGTACCGTCTCGTATGAACATCGGTCAGATCTTAGAAACTCACTTAGGTTTAGCGGCACGTGGTATCGGTGATCGAATCACTGAAATGCTAGCGCAGCAACGTAAAGTTAGTGAACTTCGTGACTACATTCAGCGTGCTTATGACATCGGTAATTGTCATCAGAAAGTTGAGCTAGATACTTTCTCTGATGATGAAATCATTCGTTTAGCGAAGAACCTGCAGGGCGGCCTACCAATGGCAACTCCAGCGTTCGATGGCGCGGACGAAGCTGAAATCAAAGAGATGTTGACGCTTGCTGGTTTGCCTGAATCAGGTCAAATGGACTTGTATGATGGCCGTACTGGTGACAAGTTCGATCGTCAGGTAACCGTTGGTTACATGTACATGTTGAAGCTAAATCACTTGGTTGATGACAAGATGCACGCTCGTTCTACTGGTTCGTACTCACTGGTAACTCAGCAGCCACTAGGTGGTAAAGCTCAGTTCGGTGGACAGCGTTTCGGTGAGATGGAAGTATGGGCGTTAGAAGCTTACGGCGCCGCGTACACATTGCAAGAAATGCTAACTGTTAAGTCTGATGACGTTAACGGTCGTACCGAGATGTATAAAAACATTGTTGACGGTAAGCACGAGATGAATCCAGGCATGCCGGAATCATTCAACGTATTGTTGAAAGAAATCCGCAGCTTAGCGATTAACATTGAACTTGACGAAAATTAAGCCGACCCTTCACTTAATGAAGTAACCCGTTTAATTTGAGATTGTGGTGCGCATTAGCGCACCCTAACTCCTCTAGGAGATAAAAGTGAAAGACTTACTGAAGTTTCTAAAGCAGCAGAACAAAACCGAAGAATTTGATGCAATCAAAATCGGTCTTGCGTCTCCTGACATGATCCGTTCTTGGTCATTTGGCGAAGTTAAAAAGCCAGAAACCATTAACTATCGTACCTTTAAGCCAGAGCGCGAAGGTTTATTCTGTGCACGTATCTTTGGTCCAATCAAAGATTACGAATGTTTGTGTGGTAAATACAAACGTCTTAAGCACCGTGGTGTAATTTGTGAAAAATGTGGCGTTGAAGTAACGCAATCTAAAGTTCGTCGTGACCGCATGGGCCACATCGACTTAGCTAGCCCAGTGGCACACATTTGGTTCCTTAAGTCACTTCCGTCACGTATCGGTCTTTTGTTAGATCTTACGTTGCGTGATATTGAACGTGTTCTATATTTTGAATCGTTTGTAGTTACAGAACCTGGTATGACAGATCTTGAGGCTTCTCAGATCCTTACCGAAGAAGAATACTTAGACGCATTAGAAGAGCATGGCGACGAGTTCGAAGCTAAAATGGGTGCCGAGGCTGTATTAGCCTTGTTAGGTAACTTAGAATTAGCACACGAAATCGAAGAAATGCGTGAAGAGTTGCCGTCAATTAACTCTGAAACTAAGCGTAAGAAGATCACTAAGCGTCTTAAGCTAATGGAAGCATTCTACGAATCAGGTAATAATCCTGAGTGGATGATCATGACTGTATTACCAGTTCTTCCACCAGATTTACGTCCTTTAGTACCTCTTGAAGGTGGCCGTTTCGCAACGTCTGATCTGAATGACTTATACCGTCGTGTTATTAACCGTAACAACCGTCTAAAACGTCTATTAGACCTAGCTGCTCCAGACATCATCGTACGTAACGAAAAGCGTATGTTGCAAGAGTCTGTTGATGCATTGCTAGATAATGGTCGTCGTGGCCGCGCAATTACCGGTTCTAACAAACGTCCACTTAAATCTTTGGCTGACATGATCAAAGGTAAGCATGGTCGTTTCCGTCAGAATCTACTTGGTAAGC
>JABSRV010000105.1 GCA_013214905.1 Psychrobium sp.
GGTGGTGCTCCATGCGTTTTAAAAAACCTGGATTAAGTGCCCTAGCCTGGCGTTGTAAAATGTCGCAGGTGATTGCAATGCCGGCTTGTTGCAACATGGCGATGCCGCGACCAGCAACCTTGGGGTTAGGATCAGTCATTGCAATAACAACGCGTGTTATGCCAGCATCAATTAACCCCTGAGCACAAGGTGGAGTTCGGCCAGTGTGTGAACAAGGCTCAAGCGTGACATACGCCGTCGCACCTTTAGCGCTGCCAACAACACTTGCCAACGCATTAACCTCGGCATGCCCTTGCCCTGCTTTTTGATGATAACCTTGTCCGATTAATTGTCCGTCTTTAACAATCACGCATCCAACATTAGGATTAGGCGTGGTGGTAAATCGGCCGCACTTGGCTAAGTTGATCGCTTGTTGCATCCACTCGATATCATTAATTTCATCGCGTTGCTTAGTCATTGGATTGTCCAAGCTTAGCGATTTCTAAGCCAAACTCTGCCACGTCTTCAAAGTCGCGATAAACCGACGCAAAACGAATATACGCCACTTTATCAAGTGCTTTTAATTCGTCCATCACTAAATTACCAAGCAAGGTCGATAATATTTCACGCTCACCGGTGGCCCGTAAATGAGATTTAATCTGATGTATTGAATTTTCGATACGCTCAACGCTCACCGGACGGCGTTCAAGCGCACGAGACATGCCATTACGCAATATATCTTCGTCAAAGGGTTCTCTAGACCCCGTGGTTTTAATGATTCTAGGCATCACCAATTCGGCTTGTTCAAACGTGGTAAAACGCTCCTGACAACCGATACATTCACGACGACGACGAACCTGATGGCCATCAGAAACAAGACGTGAATCAATTACCTTAGTGTCACTACTGCGACAAAATGGACAATGCATAAATCACCCTAACAATAAATTAATTACCTATATACCTTGGTCAACTCAAGGCTTATAGGTAATTAAATTAGTATAATCGAACTAAAAATGGCCGCAATAGCGGCCATTATAACTGAAATCTTGTTAATAATTAGCCGTAAACAGGTAATCGGGCACAAATTTCAAGTACGTTTTTCTTTACGCTTTCGATGATTGATTCATTGTTGATGTCATCAAGAATGTCACAAATCCAACCGGTTAACACTTTAGTATCATTAACACTGAAACCACGACGAGTGATCGCCGGCGTACCTAGACGTAAACCAGACGTAATGAATGGAGAACGTGGGTCACCAGGCACTGAGTTTTTGTTTACAGTGATAAATGCACGACCAAGCGCTGCATCCGCATCTTTACCTGTGTATTCTTTACCAATTAGGTCAAGCAACAATAAATGGTTAGTGGTGCCGTTAGAAACAACTTTATAACCACGTTCCATTAATACTTCAACCATCGCGTTAGCGTTGTCTAATACAGCTTGCTGATACACTTTAAATTCTGGCTCTAATGCTTCTTTAAAGGCTACCGCTTTTGCCGCGATAATATGCATTAAAGGACCGCCTTGGCCGCCAGGGAATACAGCAGAGTTTAATTTCTTTTCAATGGCTGCATTTGCACGAGCCACAATTAAACCGCCACGAGGGCCAGCCAATGTTTTATGCGTTGTGGTGGTTACAACATCAGCAATTGGTACTGGATTTGGGTATAGACCCGCCGCTACTAAACCAGCTACGTGAGCCATATCAACGAACAAGTATGCACCAACTTTATCCGCGATATCGCGGAAACGCTGCCAATCGACAATGCCAGAGAATGCAGAGAACCCAGCAATGATCATTTTAGGCTTGTGTTCAACCGCAAGGCTTTCTTCTTGATCGTAATCAATATCACCCGCATCGTTTAGTCCGTATTGCAATGCATTGTACAATTTACCAGAAAAACTTACGTGTGAACCGTGTGTTAAGTGACCACCATGAGCAAGGCTCATGCCTAGTACTGTATCGCCATGCTCTAACAACGCTAAGAAAACAGCAGCGTTAGCTTGAGAACCAGAATGGGGCTGTACGTTTGCGTAATCAGCACCGAACAATTCTTTAGCACGTTCAATCGCTAAGAATTCAGCCTTATCAACATACTCACAACCGCCGTAATAGCGCTTGCCAGGGTAACCTTCAGCATATTTATTGGTTAGTTGAGAACCTTGGGCTTCTAAAACGCGAGGACTACAGTAGTTTTCAGAAGCAATAAGTTCAATATGCTCTTCTTGGCGGGTAGTTTCTTGAGAAATGGCCTCAAACAACTCAGGATCGAAATCACTAATTTTCATATCACGTTTAAGCATTTTTAAGCTCCACAACAGGGTTTCTAGGATGATTTTTCCGTATTCTACCTGTCCAGACGGCTAAAGCCTAGCCATAAATGCAACTTTTATACAACAACAAAACTACGCATCTGTGTTTGCGCTCTCATCCATACACTGATTGCTGAGTTCATAACAAGAACGGCACTATTTCGAGTGTATTCACTGCTGTTCATGTCTTATCCGACCACTAATCGACACGATAATCAGTGCGCTAATCCATGTGAAATTAGCGCGCTAAAGCATCGCTGCCATTAATACCGCAGGGTCTTCAATGCCCTCGTCTTCTATCGCTTTTTTAAGGGCTTGTGACGCCATACCAAGGGAAGATTGCAGCGACGCTAATTGCTCCAAGTATAATTCCTTGGTTGATTCTTTTAATTCGTCATTCATATTGCTTTGCATTAATTCAGCAATTTTGTCTTGTTGTTCGACAATTTCAGCCTTAATTTCCTTGATTTGCTCTTTTAATCTTTTGATATGCGGTGGCAACTGATCTTCTGGCGATGGTTTTTCACGTGACTTTTTGATTGCCGCCATGGAAATCGTTAATTTCCCGCTAGCGGCACTTCCATTTTCTTTACTCGTAAACTCACTGTCTTTAGTTGAGTCTCTATGATTGCTAAATGTTTCATCATGCTCACGCCCCACTGACTTTAATGGCGGTTTTGGCAGGATTTTAAGCACCATATTTGTATGATAGGGTTTTATTTTCATGTGTTGATCCATCATTTAATTATCCGTCTTTGTTATTATATCGACAACGTTTGAATCAACTTTAATGTTATTTTTCAATTTAAATATCATTGCTTGTTAGCTTGTAAATATTTATTATATATCGCTTTTAACATCTATTTGAGGTTTGCCTCTTTGCCAACCAATCAACATCCGCCATTTAAATACAGCCACATTTACCTGCCCGTCTTGTTTGTCTTATGGCTGGGATTGTTTATTGATGGTCAATATATATCGAGTCTTATGCCGCATAGTCAATGGTTAACCAATGGCTTGGTGCTTATTGCCTTCATGTATACCTATCGTCAAGTCTCGCATAAAGTAAAAAAACTCATGCGTTATGGTTTAGTCATCTCTTTTTTAGGTGAAGTGTTATTTTCATTAGTATTGGGTATGTATAGCTATCGACTGAGCAACTTACCGCTGTATGTGCCATTAGGTCATACCTTGGTTTATGCGGCAGTTTATTACTTTGTAAAAGAGCCATTCATTAAACGTAATACGTTAAACATCACTAAATGCTTGTATCCGCTTATCTTAATTTACGCCTTAACCTGGCTAATATTGGCGCAAGATGTTTTTGGATTCGTGTGCACAATGTGTGTGCTTTATATATTTAAAAAACGTCCACATACCCAATTGTTTTTCTCCATCATGTATTTGATGATTGTCTATTTAGAACTGATTGGCACCTATTATCATTGCTGGGTCTGGCCAACGACTTGGTTTGATAAGGTATCATGGGTGCCCAGCGCAAATCCGCCGAGTGGCATTAGTCTGTTTTATTTTGCCTTTGACGCCGGCTGCCTATGGTTTTATCGAAAGTTGAACCGCAAGACGTGGCATAAACTAATCACCATAAGGCAACTACAGCGACAAGAGTAAAGCTGTTTAAAGTAACGGCAGTGTTTCATTTAACAATACCTGACTGGTGTTCCACAGCCCTAGTGACAAAATAAACCTTTTAATTCGTCAGTGGTAGGCTGGTATCTAAAGACTAATTTACCGTCGACAAAAACATTAGGCGAATGACGAATTTGGTGCGCGTTGACCAATTCAGGATGATTCTCGATATACTCGATATGATATGCTACCCCTATGCTATCTAATTCACATTCAAGGTTTGCCACGCAAAAATCGGTTTTAGTTACCAACAGTGTCACGTCCATCTTGCTTCTCCTTATCAATTATTATACCAATCCACATTAAAGTAACCATTTCATAATTTGGTTATAAAACAGGCTTTTCGTGAAATCGGTTCAAGTTAAAAAAAGCAACTTTCACATGGGCAAACGCCCAGCGCGTTTTAGACGCTTAGCCACCATAACGTGATAACAACGGGCCAACAGCGGTCTAATTATCGGTAAAGCGATAACAAAGGCAAGGGGTTTAAGTAATGGCACCCGCCGCATTAATTCAATGTAGGCAGCAAGTTCGCTATAGATTTGGCCATCGGCCATTTCTATATGCAGTTCCCGCAACGCCTTGCTAGGTGTTATGCCTAATTGCAATAACTTCTGCTCTTGCCCAGTGATGTCGAACCAAATAATCTGATGCTTATAGCCCTGAGTTAGCTTTTGGTAATAATCACGATCCCTGATGCAACGCGGACAAGAACCATCAAAATAAACCGTTATTTTTTCTGCGTTTTTGTGGTGTTTTTTTTGCTGTTTCGACATCAGCGTTTTATCTTTAGTGCTTTGTTTGTTGACAATTTCCCGCTCTGCACCAGGACCTAACGGTTGACCATAACTAAATTCGACATAATTACCGTTTGGATCAACCAAACCACAGTAATACCCCACGGGATAATCTTCTTGTTTTGCAGGCCAGACCAAAATCCCCTCGCTATCAGCTTGTTGGGCGATGGCATCCACCTGTTGCCTGCTGGCCACAGCAAAACCAAGATGGCTGAAATCATCAGCAACCATCGCATGGCGCCGCCCCCCTTGCAGTAATACCAACACAAAGTCCTGCTCACGATCTAGCTCAGCTAGCCAAACCACCTCACTGTGCGCCTTTTTACGTCGTGAAATCAGCTGCATTTGACAATATTTTTGATAAAATCGCACACAAGCATCGAGTTTCTCGACGTGTAAGGCGACATGGGTCAATCTTGGTTTCACCATCTAATTGCACCGCCATTCATTTCAAACTAAGTAAAGTGTAGGTTACATATCATAAACCTGTTATCCCTAGCCTCTATCTGTCAATCCGCCACCTTGTTTTTGCTAAGCTAATGGCCATTGCTCAACACGCTTTTTAATGCTTGGTCCATGCTTGGGTAATCAAAGTTAAATCCTTGGTCGGTCAAATGTTGCGGAAGAACCCGTTGCCCACCCAGTAATAGTTGTGCCATCTCGCCTAATATTACCTTGAGAAAAATAGCTGGCATCACAAAAATACAAAAACGGTTTAGCTGAGCAGCCAATAGATGACTAAATTTTTTATTGGTCACCGGATAAGGGCTGGTAAGATTGAATATACCATTGGGTAACGCTTGTTCTGAGCGGTTATCGGCGATAAGAAATATTAATGCTCGAACCATATCGTCAATATGGATCCACGACATATACTGCTGACCGTCGCCCAAACGAGCACCCAGTCCCAATTGAAAAGGCAGTTTCATTTTAGCCAAAAAGCCACCTTGTTGACTTAATACCAAGCCAGTTCTGCTCACACAGACTCGGGTATCACTATTGACCAATTTCAATGCTTCCTCTTCCCACGCCTGACATAGGGTATGGCTATATTCCTCAACGGCAGCACTTTTCTCCGTCAGTATTTGTGCCCCCCTATCGCCATACCAGCCTACGGCTGAGCCGCTGATCAGCGCTTTTGGTGGGCTATTTAACGTCTTAATCCAACTAACTAATTGCGAGGTTAATGCAATGCGGCTGTGCCATAACTTTAATTTTCGTTCCGTGCTCCAACGCTTGTCGGCAATAGGCTCTCCCGCCAAATTAATCACGTAGTCGAGGACTTCATTGTTGGGAAAATCATTTAGGTGTGTGATGTTTTTTACTACCGCAGGCAATTTAGCGTTGGCCTTTTTAAGGTCTCGGGTTAATACCGTCACTTGATTATCTGCCTGCAGCAAGCGCTTTATTAGCGCTGTAGCAATTAGTCCGGTGCCTCCGGTGATAAGATAATTAGCCATGTTCACTATTTCTGCTATCTTTACCCTGCTTAGCAGATTTGAACACTCCCTGTAATAATTCCGTCGGCATCGGAAATAAAATAGTTGAATTTTTCTCCGAGGCGATTTCGGTTAATGTTTGCAAATAACGTAACAAGATAGCGTTGGGTTCAATCGCTAACTTAGCCGCAGCTTCTACCAATTTAGCGGAAGATTCCAGTTCACCAGAGGCGTGAATGACTTTCGCGCGACGGGTTCGTTCCGCTTCAGCTTGCCGAGCTATCGCCCGGATCATTGTCTCATTGAGATCAACATGTTTGATTTCCACATTAGAAACTTTAATGCCCCAACTGTCGGTCCTGTTGTCCAAGATGCCTTGAATATCGACATTAAGCATTTCACGATTGGCTAACATTTCATCAAGTTCGTGCTGTCCAAGTACCGAACGCAGCGTCGTTTGTGCCAATTGTGATGTTGCCTGAAGGAAATTTTCGACATTAATAATCGCCTTTTGCGAGTCTATGACTCGAAAATATATCACGGCGCTAACCCTAACCGATACGTTGTCACGGCTGATCACGTCCTGACTCGGCACATCCATCACCACGGTACGCAAATCCACCCTAACCATTTGTTGAATAAAGGGAATAACGACAATTAATCCCGGCCCTTTTATTTGTTGGAACCGGCCAAGAAAAAAGATTACCCCCCGTTCATATTCTCTTAAAACACGAAACAGACTAACAATGACAATCAATGTAAGTAAGATCAGTGAACCTGTCACGATTATATTGCTATTGAGCACTACTTCCTTCATGGTAACCTCCGATTATTATTAAAGATGATCAATGTTAATCCATCAATAGCCTTGACTATTACCACCTCCCCCGCCGTCAGTGGTACAGCTGAATGGGCGGCCCAGCGTTCGCCATTAAATAGAACATATCCCTGACCAGTGAAGGAGTTTTCAACCTTCACTTCGGCGCCGATTATCTCTTCAATGCCACTGACTACCTTGTGTTTTCGTAAGCGCCATAAGGCGCCCATGACATAAATAATAAACAAAGCTGACATGATAGTTATTGCAGAAATGAGCCGTAGCGAGACTTGAAACTGGCTTTGCTCGCTATCAAACAGAAATATTGAGCCGATAACAAACGCGACTAAACCACCGATACCAAGCACCCCGAAACTAGGCATCATTGATTCGACAATCAAAAACGTAATGCCGAGCAATAACAAGCCTAAACCAGCATAATTGAGTGGTAACATCTGAAATGCATACAAGGCAATAAATAAGGAAATTGCCCCTGTCACCCCGGCGACGCCAATACCTGGACTATAGAATTCCAGCAACAATCCATAAATACCAATTAACATCAAAATATAGGCAATGTTTGGATTTGTGATGGTCGCGATAAATTGACTGCGCCAATCGGGCTCACGAAAGTCTAAAATTGCGTTGGAAAGATCGCTCAATTTGTTATGTTGATTAATTTTTAGTGTCGAATCGTTTAAGGCGCGTAGCAGTTGTTGTGGTGAATCGGCTATCAGATCAATAACATTGATTGCTAAAGCCTCGGTCGCGGTTAGGGTTGCGGCTTCAGTCACGGCCAATTCGGCCCATTCCTCATTACGTTGACGTAATTGTGCTAATGAGCGTATGTAAGCGATGGCATCGTTAAGAACCTTATTCTCCATCGCGGTTGGTTTGTCACCCTCTTGCTTGGGCTTTTTCTGGCCAGACATTGCCCCAGAAATCATCACCGGAGTTGCCGCCCCTAAGGTAGTAGCAGTGGCCATAGATGCAACATGACAAGCATAAAGAATATAGGTGCCAGCACTAGCCGCTCGTGCGCCCTTAGGATAAACCAAGCAAGCAATTGGAATATCTGAACTTAAAATACGTTGATTAATATCTCGCAGGCTAGCGCTTAAACCGCCGGGGGTATCTATGGTAATAATAATAATGGGCGCTTGCTTAAACTGATTCGCTTTATCTATCTCGCGAATTAGGTAATCGCTAACCGCAGGTCCAATAGCACCATCAATAGACAATACAGGTACGTTAACAGCAGGGGCTGCGGAAAGTTCACCACTTAAAATCGTCGTATTAAGCAACAAGGAACACGATAAGATTAACCCAATTATCATCTGATACATGAGAGGAATCCAAAATCAACAACCCACCCATTTTAGCTCATTTTTTACACAATATCTTACTTACTTTGCCTAGCGAAACACAACGAGAGCCCTTTGAGAGGAATTGCTGCGCTGCAGGCAAGATGTTCAGCTTAAAGCAACAGCGCAGGTGATTTCTGGCGGCGTATTATCACTCGCCATCCGCTCGAGACCATCAAATATAGTCAACAGGCAATGCGGTGGTATATTTAATTTCCTCCATCGAAAAGCTTGAGCTGATATCAGAAAAATCGGCTTGGGTGATCAGCTTTTTATAAAAACTATCAAAGGCCTTCATGTCTGGCACCACCACTTTAAGCAAATAATCAACATCACCACTCATCCGATAAAATTCAACAATTTCCGCAAAGTCTTGCGCAATTTGTGAGAATTTTTCTAACCATGCAGGATTGTGTTGATTGGTCTTAACCATGACAAAAACGGTGAGTCCAACATTGAGTTTGTTTTGATCAGCCAACGCAACCCGCCCCTTAATAACGCCCGATTTCTCCATGGCCTGAATGCGCCGCCAACACGGAGAGGTCGACAACCCCACCCGTTCTGCAATGCTGCTCACCGCGATAGTACAATCATCTTGAAGTATCCGAAGAATTTTTTTATCAAAAGAATCCATAGTCGTTAGAATTATATTCCAATTAATATCAGTTAATTGGTTTTATAAACCCTAATCAGACGGATAACAAGCAAATAATGCAAATTTTTTTCTCGATAAATATGAAATAATTTATGCATATTCTAAGAGCGCTTTAGCGCCTAGCCAGCCTTGTTTGATAAAGAGAGTGAAATGACAAATTCAGCCAACGTAACACAACCGTTAGAACTTATTTATCTTGACGCTAATGCGACAACTCCAGTATTGCCACAAGCCGCTGCCGCGGCTTTATCTACCATGGAAACCATATTTGGTAATCCTAGCAGCAGCCATATTACCGGATTGCAAGCAAAGCAACTCATGGAAAACACCCGACACAAGGCTAAGCATATTATTGGCGCGGGCAATGGCGATGTCATCTTCACCAGCGGTGCAACCGAAGGCATTCAAACCGCTATTTTGTCGGCGCTAGTTCACGCTCGAAAGACACTCGATAGCAATAAAACATATACCTTGTTGTATGGCGCAACCGAACATAAAGCCGTGCCTGAGTCACTCAAACACTGGAAAGAGTTGTTAGGCATTAATGCCGAGCTAAAAGAAATTCCGGTGAATGAGATTGGTCAACTCGATACTGACTTCATTGCTCGTGAAGTGCCAAACGCAATAATGATTTGTACGATGGCCGTCAATAATGAAACCGGTGTTTATCAAGACCTTGCGCATTTAGATCAAGTCATCCGCACCAACAACCATCAAGTATTTTGGATGGTTGATTGTGTGCAAGCGCTAGGAAAAACAGCATTAAAGCTTGCAAGCACCAGCATTGACTACGCCCCGTTTAGTGGTCACAAACTCTATGCTCCTAAAGGCATTGGTTTTGTCTACGTTAAAGAAAATGCGCCATTTACCGCATTCATCGCTGGTGGCGGTCAAGAGGGAGGCATGCGTTCAGGCACCGAAAACCTGCCGGGAATGGCAGCACTAAGTGTTATTTTTGACATGCTCAGCAACCCCAATGATGACGGATTTAAATCGGTAACGGTGCTTGAAGGTTTCCGTCAGCAGCTTGTGGCGGCATTAACTCAAGCATTCCCAAGCATTGTCTTTAATCATAGCTTTGAAAACTCGGTACCAACTACGCTTAATTTCGCTATCCCAGGTTTTAGCTCCAAAGAAATGATGGACTTATTTGACGCGGCTAACATGCGTGTAAGTTCTGGCTCTGCATGTAGCTCTAAAGTGACTAGCAGTTTTGTTCTCGACGCCATGGGCTTACCTGCATGGCGCAGCGAATCAGCGATCCGCATGTCATTTGGCCCTGCAATGACCCAGCAACAAGTTGACCAGACCTGTGACAGAATTACATTTTGCGCAAACGCGCTAATTCAAAGCTGTTTAGTCACTACCAATACCGATGATAGTGCTAACAAAAATGAATTAAGCGGATTAATGCAGTTTAAAGAAGGCGGTAGCTGTTGTTGGTTATACGTTGATGGTTCATCTAAAAATGCGGTTATCATTGACCCATTAGCCGAGATAAGCCAGCGCCTGCAAACCATAGTGGCCTGCCAAGCATTAACCTTAACCGCCATTATCGATACCCATGGTCATGCCGATCACTTGTCATGTCGCCCAAGTCTCGCCGAGAAATTATCAATAAATCAGCCGACAGACGCCTTAGGTTGGCCAACAGATAGTAGTGACGTGACAATTAATGGTCAGCAATATTCAACCCTTAACATCGGTGACAAATATCTTGTTAAAGTAGAAACACCCGGACATACCGATGACAGTATTAGTTTATTGCTATGTGACAGTTTAGCCACTAACTCAACCGGCGAATTAAACGTACGTTACGCCTTTTGCGGTGACACGATTCTTATCGGCAGCCTGGGCCGCACCAATTTCTCAACCAGCAGCGCCCCAGCGATGTACTCTAGCCTGCAATTACTCAATAAATTAATCGGTAAGCAAACCTTAATTTGTCCAAGTCATGACTATCACAACGAGTTTGCCACTAACATAGCGGCAGAAATGGCGACGCAATGCATGCTTAAGCAAATCATCGACAATACAATGACCAGTGATGAATTCGTTATTAAAAAAGCAGCGCTAGATAGTCATATCATCGACCAATCTGGTTCAGAAATTATCTGTGGAGCCTTTATTAAAGACAATCACCTATTGGCCATAGAGCAATACAACAGTGACTCATTAGCGACCGCCATGGCGCAACTAGCAACGATTAACTTAATCGATATTCGCGAATCTCACGAATATGCACTGCATCGCGATAACCGCTTTTCAAGCAATGTGCCTTTAACGCGTTTGGTGGACTTTATTGGCGACAACGAATTGAACAAGCAAGATAAAATCGTTTTGGTTTGTCGCAGTGGCAGTCGCTCTCACTTAGCGGCACAAACTTTAGCCCGTTTAGGATTTGACAAGGTAGGCCACCTAACTGGCGGTTACGCACTAAACCAGTAAAACTTACTCGCGTTATCATTAGTCATCACTAGCGCTTAGTGATGACTAATCTTGTTGTTACCTATTCGTCACTCCCTCCCCGAGTCAGCAAAAAATACTACCGCACTTTTATTCATGCCTGCAACGCCACTGCTATGATTAACCTCTATACCCAATACCCAAAACCCAAAACCCAAAACCCAAAATCATTGGAATTGCAGTGCAGGTTTTCAGTTCCAGACAAAACCTGAGTACCTACATCACTGCTTTAGCTG
>JABSRV010000106.1:0-8799 GCA_013214905.1 Psychrobium sp.
TTGTCGCAATTTGTTGAGCAACAAGAACGCGGACTATTGACCGAAATTTCAGAAGCAGGGCTTAGTTTGTCTGGTGGTCAGGCGCAACGATTAGCCCTTGCTAGAGCATTTTATCACCAGCCAAAGTTGCTTATTTTGGACGAACCAAGCAGCCACCTTGACTTTGTCACCGAGCAAATAATTCAGCACGCGATTACGCAGTATGCAAAAGAGCACTTAGTCATTGTTATTGCGCACCGACTTAATACCATTATTGATGCAAAAAATATTATTGTGTTGGCTGATGGTAAAGTGATAGAGCAGGGCACGCATCAACAATTACTAAATATTAATGGGACATATGCCGCCGCCATTATCATGAATGAAAATGTGATGAGTGAAAAGGTGCATGATGATGTCTAATACAAATTCGTTGCGACACCTTTGGCGTCTCATAAAATTACTGCGTCCTTTTATGCTCACGATGCTGCTTGGTATTTTTATTTCCCTGATCACCATTTTGGCTAACATCAGTTTGCTCGCTGTGTCGGGTTGGTTCATTACCGCCATGGCGTTGGCTGGACTTAGTGGCGCTAGCATTAATTATTTTACGCCGGCTGCCATTATTCGTTTTTTGGCTATTGTTAGAACGGTTGGCCGTTATGGCGAGCGCATGTTAACGCATCGCGCGACATTTAGTGCGTTGGCTAGATTACGTTTCTATTTCTATCAAAAACTGGAACCTTTATTACCCTATTATCAACAGTCGTTACGTTCGGGTGATGTCCTCGCGCGTTTGCAGTCAGACATTGATACGCTGGATAATTTTTATCTGCGAGTGCTATTACCATCTTGCGTTGCATTATTTGGTGTACCGATTATTTGCGTTGCTTTATCTTTTATATCGGTCACGTTGGCGTGGACAATGTTGTTGGCGTATATGTTGGTTGGTATTTTATTGCCCGCCGTGACTTATCAACTCGCCAAACAAAGTGCTATCACAAAAAACCAACTCGAGAATAAGTTAACCTTAGAATTGGTCGATGGTTTCAGTGCGATGCGCGAGTTGTTAGTTTTTGGGAAGGCTACGCAATATATAAAGATGATCAACTCATTATCAAATCGTTATCATCAAGTGCAAGTTCGTCTTAGTCAGATTAATAATTTAAGTAACGCCGTTATTTTTGTGATTATCAATTTGTCGTTAGTACTAACGCTAATTATTTTAGTGCCAAATCTAAATATCACTTCTGACTTTATATTGGAGAGCCATATCTTGCAGGGAAAAGTCTTGTTGGAAAAAGTTTTATTTGAAAGTCTATCCGGCAGTGAACTGGCCAGCGCCACATTACTAATATTAGTCAGCTTTGAAATGGTTATCGCTCTGCCACTTGCGATGATGCATTTACCGCTAACGGCGGCAAGCGTTGCCCGTTTGTTTGATATTATTGATCGCAAGCCGCCAGTAAGGCACGGGGAATTGGCGGTGGAGGGCGGTAATGGTAAAATAGTGTTTAACAATTTTAATTTTCGCTACCCTCAAGATAAAAAAAACACACTGCACAATATCAGTTTTAGTATTTCGCCAGGTGAGAAGGTCGCAATTATTGGCAGCAGTGGCGCGGGGAAATCAACGCTGGTTAATTCACTCATGGGCTTTTGGCCGATTGCAAAAGATCAACTGTGCATCAATAATATTGATCTTAACAATTTGTCGGCCACAAGTCTGAGACAACATATCGCACTGATGAGTCAGCAAGGTCATTTATTTCACGCCACCATTAATGATAACTTACGCCTAGCAAACGATCACGCGACGCCACAAGAAATTAAAACGGCTTGTGACAAGGCAGGTATATTGAGTGTTATTGAATCATTAGAAAATGGTTTTGATACCTGGATTGGCGAATCTGCCACCGGATTATCTGGTGGAGAAAAACAGCGTTTACAACTAGCGCAATTATTTTTACGCGACGCAAAGCTTCTTATTTTAGATGAGCCGAGTAAAGGATTAGATATTGTTAACGAGCAACGCTTGTTGGATAATTTATTACGCCATGCTAACGATAAGCAGCAAAGTATTTTATTAATCACTCACCGACCATTGATGTTAAAAGCAATGGACAAAATCTTAATCATGCAACAAGGTGAAATTATTGCGCAAGGTAATCATCAGCAATTGCTGAGTAATAATAAATATTACCAACAATTGCTAAATTATTTTTAGTCATTCCTTTTTAGCAATTAGTGTCAGGCGTTTTCAAGAAGGACGGGTATAAACGCGCTATACCTTGCGATTAATTCCCGATAACGCGCGATCTTTAATGTTGCTTTGAATGTAATTGCGATCGGTTGTTTCAGACGATGCGTGACCTAATTCATCAGCCAAATGTTTTAGTGGTCGATTGCCAGCATCTTCGGTCGCACCAGTATGGCGAAGCCAATGCGTGGTGGCCGCCATTAAATAATTAGCGTCTTCATCAAAACCATCTTTTTGTAACGCGGTAATCGCCACATCAAAACTTTGCTCAACGATGCGCCTAATTTGTCTGGCGGTCATGTTGCCATTACCACGTAATTTATTTAGCATCGACGAATCTTCGTCTGGAGATGGCAGGGCGCTTAGACCACGATAAGTACGATAGCGTTTTAAATAATCAAGATATGCCTGTGGCACAGTAACACTACGGATCTTATTACCTTTACCAAAAACAGTTAAATACCAAAACCCGTCGCTATCGATAGTAAAGTCTGACATCTTTGGACGCCATTTTGGATGTTCGGATAACTCTGATACCCTTAGATATAGAGTTTTTAGGGTGGCTATGATAAATAAATTTCGTTCATATTGACTATCTTTATCAGCCAAGTCTGTGGTGATGCCTAATACATATTCCCATTGCAATTGGCTAAGCGTGTCGGGCGTTTTACGCTGAACTTCTTTAATTAAATAAGGGCAGCTTTTCTTAACCACAGGCACAAAGTTTTTATCACAAACTTCTTCCATTTGCGCGTGTTGATATAATACGCTGATAGCGGTAAAGGTTGAGACAAGTGATTCTTGAGACGGCCGATATTCATCACGATTAGCAGTGCGTGTCGGATCTTTTTTAATCAACGATTTGGCAACTTTAACCACAAACGGTCGCCATTTACTGTTAGAAGTAAATTGACCAGATTTTTCAATGAAGCGCTGCTGCACCGACAAGCCAATCCACGGCTTGTCAGGTTTCCAAACAAAATCGATGTAAGCTTCAATGTCTTTACGACCAACTTCAAAAATTCCCTTGCCGCGGACTTGCCAGCAAAACAAACACCAACGTTCAATTTCATTTCTAAAACGAATGTAAGTACCGTCAGATTTACGGCCCATGATATAAAGAAATTCCAGCACAAAGCTTAGTTCTTTGGTGGCCGTATCTGTTAGTTCATCTAATTGCTGCAAGAAATTGGCAAGTTGCGGATATTCACTAGCGAGTTGTTGCTGTTTAATTAATGATTGTTGATGACGTATTTCGGCAAAGGTATTAACCAACGGGGTTACTTTAAGCATGAAATTAGTGAGCCTAGCATTGATGAGCATGAAATTGCATTATACAAACATATCTCACTATGTCCAATACTTAAGAGTATTGGACATAAGTTAACTATTGTAAGTGTAAGGGGTCGTTCATTTCTAGAATAATTTAATTAATTTTCTATGTAATTTTGAATCCCTGAAACCCTTGTCACATAAAGGATTGGCGTAAACATAACGTGTAAACACATCATAGTCAAATTACGTTTGAATCTAGACAAAAACCACCCATTCCGACTCGAAATACTATCACTATCATTCATTCGACGTTTAGAATGAGATCGGTTTCGTTCATTATTAATTGTTTAAACTGACTTTAAACGACGTTTAAATGCCCTTTTAAGTCAGTTTAAACGCGCTCCTACGTGAAATCTGAGTTTAAACTTGGGTAATCACCGCTACAATTTAAATGTTATTAATGCCAACGATGTTATTAAACGCTGCGCCTAACTTTATTGAGATACTAATTGTGCCATTGCCAATAATAAGCAATTCATTTGTCATCTCTAATTTCGCAGCGGTTTGAATCGTTAACATCAAATCGTATAACTGTTCGATAGCAATACCGTTTGTTAATGCCGCCGCGATTTGTTCTGTCGATAAAACAACAGCCGTATTGTGAAGCAAGTGCCCTTGCCTTTTTACCACATTTATTGTGCCTTCATTAATATGGCCTAACGAAAAATACTTGGCTTGCTCGATGTGTTGGCCAGTGATAAATGAAGCCGCCACTTTATTTATCTCTGCGTTCACATAAGGCATTGCTTTACGTGTTGAGTTATTTAGCGCGGGTATTATTTTTTGACGAACATCTGCGCCAAGTTTGGCCAACCATTTACCCGTGGCCACATCATCACCAAGCCACGCTTGCCCAGGATTATAATCCCAACCTAAATCGATGCCTGGCATCTTAGAGATTTGTTCGCCCGTTTCTTTATCCAAAACAGTTTTACTTGTTAAGTATTTATCGAGCGTTTTCTCATTGGTGATATCTAAGTTCATGCGATCAACATCATGCTGACTTAACGAAACACCAGCGGTAAGGTAAAGTAGAAATGGCCGTCGATGCTTTAGGCGTTCTTGTTGTTGCCAACGCCCAGCCGCACGTGCCGTATTTTTATTGTTTTGATAAATAACCTGCGTTCGCCAGCCTCGTTTTCCATTGTAAGACCAGCCATGTTTGCTAACAGTTTTATCAAAGCGCTTTCTAAACTGTGAAATTGTTTCATCATTTAGCATCGCTTGGGAAACGTCATCGTACAAATCGTTTAACAACTTGGCCTTAGTCGCACCGGCAACCGTGAAAGCTTTGGCATGAATATGCCCTTTTAACTCATGCCATTGCTCAGTCGTTAGCTGCGTTTTTTGAAGAAAAAAGGAAATGGCCTCCTCGAATTTTACAAGGTGACCATATTGTGGCGTAACATTAGTAGGCATCTACAACCACCCTATCCTATTAAATCTTTGAGGCTTTGCTGGTCTGTTCGTTTTTCATTACTATTATTACTGCCCCAAAAATAGTTAAGCATCGTGGCAATAACCGTACCCAGCAGAAAGCCTAATATAGTGTCAGCAAAGCGCACTGACTCTTCTGGTATCGTCAGAAATGTTATACAAGCGATATAAACAACCGCAAAAATTGACCAGAAAATGGCAAGATAATAGACAAAATGTTTCGAAAATTGGTCATCTTGTTCTAACGCTTTCATTTGCATTAACCGCGCATCTTTCGTGTTCATAAAGGCCAATGTTTTCAATTCCTGCTCGTTATTGAGTAACGCCATTTTAATATCGTGCTGCCATTTACTAGAGTTTTCAATCATGGCCAGTGCCTCTTGTGGATTGCTGCTGCCCGTGTAAGTTTGTGCAATATCCAAGACTTTAGCCGCTACTTTTTCACCGTTATCACCACCAAACCATCCGCCGATTGTCTTGTCTAAACCAGTTAGTTTTGCAATGCCTAATGCTATTGTAATTGGGTCCATAATATTATTCCTTTGTGGTTAAAGTTTGGCTATATCGAGTGAAATAGCCTTTTCGATACCTTTATTATCCATCTCGTAAAAACGAATAAAACGCTGAGAGTCAACGACATCAACGGATTCAGCGATACAGTCCATGGCACGTTCCCACTTGCCCGACTCATCAATGATTTCGTAACGACGCAGTCCTAAAATACGTTGCGGGTTCACCATGCCAGCCTTATCGGTATTGAAAACATTGGCCACAATCGTGCGAATGTTGACATTGCCGCCATCTGTCCATTCATCGAGACATTCATCAATCAATTGTTTAGCAACAATCAACTCGGGGCCTAACTCAATACGTTCTTGGTTTTGAATCGTGACTTTGAGTTTGTGATCGAAAGAGCGCAACGTGATATTTCCTTTTTTTCCGCCCAATTCGACATCGTGTTCAAGTGCTAAAAGCTCAATGAAACTGTCGACTTCCTTCATTTGAAGTCGCTTAAAATTAGCTAACGATTCTTGCTGTTTTTTGGCAAGAGATAGGCATTTCGTCACAAACTCGTCTTTGATTAAATCAGTGGTTTTGATATTCGCTAAGGCCGTTAAATTACCTTTGCCATCCAGTCTAAAACCGTTAGGTACAGTTGGTTCACTCATCATTTCCTCTCTATTTGTCATTGATACTTGCCTCACTCATACCCTGCAAAAACTCAAGTTCAAAGGCAGCTTTAGTCACGTTTGATAGTGCGCCTTGAGTGATATTTGGGAACGTATTAGCGATAGTCTGTTGTAATTCGTCAAGGGACTCTGCGTTTTGTGCAAACTCCCAAATGAGTGCAATTTCGTCATGGCTTGCTGCATCAAAATCATCAAACTCGTCGAAACCAACGAATTGTTGCCCTAAATTGGGGGTCGAAAAGTCAGTGTTTGATGACGGTGCAATGCCCTTTGCTTCATCCGAAATCTCAAGAATGATTTGACCTTCTTTCGGCGCTGGAACGGCCAATTCGTTATAAGCCCATTCTTGTGAGACAGGGAGCATGCGAGCCGTTTCTTTGACGCGATTGACTGTATCTGTGCTCACTTCTCGCTTGTCTTTAAACACAAATTTAGGCGGCAAACCACCGTTGAAATTGACGGCATGAATGGCTTCAATAATTTGATTTCGCATGTTGGCCACCATCGTGCGATCAGCGCGTTGGTTTTCACCGGCTCTCTTGGCGTGAGTTTCACTTGCTGCCCTGGCACCGCCATTTTTTTGCTCAGTCGCTAGTGTCTGACTCGTTAACGCCTTGCTCATTTCACTATTACAAAGGTTAATAAGTTGCAGCGGCACAGGATCACCGCTTAACTTACTTTCTAAAATTTCAACACTAGAATCGTCCGGTATCACCGCCACTCCGTCTTCAATGAGCTTGGCGAGTCCTTCCAATAAGTCATTAATGTCCTTGTCTTGTGAGCCAATAGGATACTTACCGATAGGAAACGGAATACCAAAGCGTTCAGTCAATTGAACAAAGAATTTAAACCCGCCATGCTTGAATATCCATGGCCAAAAACAACTGGATAAAACAGCCGTTCCATAAGGGTTGTTAGCTGTGGGCATATGCCGAACGCATGCCCATCGATTGGCATCTGTTTGTTCACCGCGAGGATTTTCTTTTGTCTTAATCAATAACTCATGATCATTGGTAAAGCTGAAACGAGATTGCGGCCAGCTCTCGACCGAGGCAGGCAACCAATAGCCGTCAACTTGCTCATAAGCGCCTAAATGAACAACACAAAAACCGTGTAACATCGCACTATAGCTGTGCCAATCAATGTCAGCCCATTGCGTATGATTTGCGGGGCGTTTAGCAAAGAATGACTTAATCAATTCATAACTTTTTAAGCTTTGATCATCCTCGCCGCCAGGCACTAATTCAGCGTTAAACGCGAACATGCCAGCCCTTAATGAGCGTACTTCGCCTATCACGTGGCTATCACGAACAATCTCTTCATAAATGTCAGCCGTTTTTCCCGCCTTACGTAAAATAGGATCAGGGTTAGGCAACTCATTCATCAATGACAAACTAGCCGCCGTGAACTGAGAGCGGTTAAAATAACGTGATAGCTGAGCTACACTTTTTGAATTGAAATGTGGCTTAGACATGGTATCCCTCAATATTTTTAATCACTCGTCGACTGGATAATCGCGGGATGCCACCGGCACCGGTGCTTGCAATCATCCATAAAATGCTTAACGCACAACTTAAGTCAAAATGATGCCCAGTCTGCTTATCCGGCCATGATTCCAGCTCATCTAATAACAAACGACACTTTGTATGGAAATGAATTTGAGCAGGTTGAGTAGTAATAAAGGGCTCTACCGCCCCTATTCTTTCATCCTGGCTAATGGTGGCGGTAACACCGCGAAGTGGTAACGCAACGCCCTGCTCTAGTCCGCGCTTAATGAAATCATGGCGCATATAATCAAAGGCGTTATTGTTCTCAAACCCCCACAAAATGCAGCCATATTCGCGTTGACACCGAATTAAATCATTGAGTAAACGGCTAGCGCCGCGAACTTTTCGGCTTTCATATTCAAGGTGAAGTTGTTGATCTGTTTTGTTAAAAAATCCAACCAAAATCGCACTGGGATCGGCCTTTTCCGTTTTACCCATACTGGGATCACAAGCGCCATAAGCTGTCCAATCACTCAGCCGATTGACCCAAAACTGAAACTGATAGAAAATAGCTTCTTCATCTGACTTGGCAATGCCTTGCATTTCGCGGTTAAACTCACGTTTATTCGACGCCCACATACACATCAAATCATAAAGATTACGCACGCTAGGCCAGCTAGTTTTAGCGCCTTTACTTAATAATCGTTTGTGCTTAATCCAGAATTTATAACTTGGTTTTTGCTCTTTAGACACGGCGTTTCCTTTAGCCGCTTGCGCTTTTTCAAACACCTTATCTTCGTTTAACATAAGCTCTCGACAATCGTTCCAACGCTCCATTTCAATCGGGAATTGCACAATCGCTTTGAACTTATGCACGATGTGACCAGGCGCGGATTCAGCGCGGCTAATTGGATCATCTTTATTGAGGACAGTATTCACGCCAAGAAATTTAACCGAGCCATCAGGTGGCTCCAAAAACTGCACCGACGCTTCCATAAACCGCCATCGTGCGTCGCGCTCTGTCGCTGATTTAGCCTCTTTATCAGTCAGAATATCATCACTCATCAGCAACTTTGGACGACTCGCGCCATGAAACGCCCCACGAACTGAC
>JABSRV010000106.1:8809-11698 GCA_013214905.1 Psychrobium sp.
GCACCACGACTTTCAAAGCGCACACCTTGTGCCGTCACGAACTCGCCTATCTTCCATGTATTCGAGGCATGACACACTTCTGGAAAGTCTAACGACAGATTGTTATTGCTAAGCAACTCGGTTTTGATGACTTCTAATGTTTTGGCGGGCATTTTAGTTTCAGCGCCAAACAAAATCATGTAATCAATAAAAATAGCGGGAGCCGCTAGCCCTAACGATTGGCGAATATCAGCGTCTTGTAACAACGCTAAGACGGCAATATAAACGGGCGCGATTTTAACCGCCAGTGTTGATTTCCCTTCACCGCGCGGTGCCACAAACCAGTTCTTCCAGCCATTTTTTAAGACCAGGGCTTTAGGAAACCAGTTCATAAAATAGGTTTGAAATTCAGACGCCTTTTGACCTTCGTCTAACCACATGTGATGAGGGAAATAGGTATAGACAAAAAACGTATAATCACCGCCTAACACACGTTTACGCCGCGCTAAAATGGCGGCGGGACTTGGGTCAATATCCCTGGCTTTCGCTTCAATATCACGACGTAACGAGCCCGCAATCTTTTCAAGTTCTAGCAGAAACTCTTTTGAATTCATGTCAGCCATTAGTCGTCCAACTCTTTGTCAATGCGCGGCGCAAAGGCCGTCAATATCTCAACGAAATTGGGCGTAAATTCAGGATGATGGCTCGATACAAATGCCGCTAATTTTTTGATAACTTCCGTGGCAATCGTTCTTTTTTCAAGTTTTTTACTACCACCCGAAAGCTTCATGACCTTGCTCAACATATCGGTCAAACTATTCAAAATTTTTGTGCGCTTCTCTAACGTTAACGACTCTTTTGTGGTGTTCAGTAACAGAAACGTTTCGTTTATCTGCAACGTGAATTCTTCAATAAAATCGACCGTGAATTCGCCAACGGGGCCCTTACTTCGTCGACTTGCTGCACGCGCAAGATCCCAATCATCACCTGCTGTTTTAGCCTCCGCTTTCCAGCGTCGTGCGGTGCCCTCTGCCACGTTAAATTTCATGGCAGAAACACTAAGCGCTAGCAGTTCGCTGACGTAACTATGACGTAGGTTATTTTTGATTTCAGCTGCATGCGCCATATCAAGACCCACCGTTTTTTAGCAGCTCTGCAATGAGGGTCACGAACAGACCCGCCGCACCACCAAATGCCGCTTGCTTAACGCGTAAGTTAGTTAATTTGTCATCAATCTTGTCAATGCGGCTATTGGTTTTATCAACGCGTGCATGAACCACAACAACCGATTTATCGATGTCATCTTTCATGGCCGCTAAGGCTTCGAGCATCAGCTTTTGAGTCGCATCAATGGAGCCAATACTTTTGAATAATTCATTTTCTTGTTCAGGTGTCATCGTTGGTTAATATCCTATGGATTAAAGACGCGAATGCCATCCCAATCAGCTGGGCGCACATCAAAATGCAGCCAAGAAACTTGACCTTCCATGGCTGTAATATGAGGGAATTGTTGAGGGTTTTTGAGGATGTATTGTCGGGCTTCTTCCGCTGAGACTTTAGTGAAATTGCAATCAAACGCCATGCCCAATTTGTGATAACTGCACCGCGCACCAACGTTGCAATGTAAAGGTCTGTAACCTCGAAAATGCATGCCAATGTCATTACCTAAATGCCAGGTATTAACATAGGTTGAGCCGAATTGCTCACGCAGTGCTTGCAAGGTGATAAGCGCTTTGTCGTCGAATAACGCCACAAGAAATGGCTCGTTAGCACTAAATTGGTCAAAAATAGATTCAGGTACTAGTTCTTTGATATGAAAATTTGGCGCGAGTTTAAGATTCATGAGATGCCCAAGCTAATTAAATAGTTAACAGCGATTACTAAGCTGTTTTGATATCAATTATTTAACTAAAAATGGGACTAAATAGACGCTGTAAAATGCTTTTCAGAGAGAGGAATAGGAGACGTTATCAGCATAAATGAAAACCGCTTGCGAGTTCAAGACCCGCAAGCGAATTATTTTTAATAAATTTATTGCCCTTGGTATTTGAGCTACCCGAACACTTTCCGGTACAAAGACTGACTATAACAATAGTGTTATTTGATTTATCGGTAAATAGCGTCATGTTTGTCTGATAGATGTGACGGTTTATTGATTGTAATCTTTTAGAATACGACTACAATCGATATGAAAAATTATGTCTAAAAGCAAATACTTGCACAACGTACATAAATAACCGACCAGCCCGCGTTGCAAATGTCTGATTTACTTTTTTTATTCTAGAATATTGATTATTTGGTGGATTTTACGATGTAACCAAACTGGTCACACAAGCAAAGCGGGCCGGACGTATATAAAAATGTTATAAGCCGGAGGACAGTACATGACATTGGAGTATATCTTCTGGGGAGCACTAATTATTCATGTGGCATTGGCTTGTTTTAACACCGTTAGCGTTAGAGAATCCTTTTGGCTAAGTGGGCGTAAAAAGATTGCACTGTTGCTTTTAAACTGGTTTATTCCTATTTTTGGCGCAGCGTTCGTTTACGATTTTTTCAGATCATCTTTTGACGGCATAAAAAATGATAAAGGTGGTGTATCCAGTTCTGCGGCATACTATCCTCCCACTGATGGAGGAGGAGATTCGTGTGGCGGGAGCGGCGACTAAGGGCTTATAACAAGCCCATCAAATCTGATTCGCAACGCTGTCACATTGGTTGCAGAAACAAACGGCGCAAACAAATGCGCCAACATTGCTCACAGTTTATGGGGGCGTTGAGGCTGTAGAATTAATCAAAAAAGAACGTTTTCACGTTCTTTTTTAAATGCTGTAATTTGTGTAAATATTAAGCTTGAACCCCGATCCCGTCTGTGATCTAATGGTTATTATTCACCCAGAGTGAAACGAG
>JABSRV010000107.1 GCA_013214905.1 Psychrobium sp.
GTCTACATGAAATAAAACATCAATCTATCAGTGGGTTATTAATTCATGGCGCTTATTTAGGTGGGGTATTCGCAGCGATTAAGTGGCAAATGCCAGCAGGCATCACCGCATTACTGGTCTCAATGCAGCCGTTATTAACCGCACTGATCACCGTCTATATTCACAAAAAAACACCCACTTTTTGGCAATGCTGTGGCTTGTTGCTGGGGTTTGTTGGCGTAATATTGGTGTTGTACAGCAAAAGTGCTGACGATGATTTAACCCTCAATTGGCAAATGATAACGGCGGCTGTCGTAGCATTATTTGGTATTACGCTAGGTTCGCTTTATCAAAAACGTTTTAGTGGCCAGGTAAACTTAGTATCGGCATCGGTGGTTCAATATTGCGCCACGGCTGTATTGATGGGCCTGATAACCTTTAGTGTGGAACAACAAGTTGTTGATTGGCAATGGCCGCTAATTGGCGCGTTATTATGGTTGGTTTTTGGATTGTCGGTGAGCGCCATTTTATTATTGCTCTTTATGATTAAACAAGGGGAGTCAGCTAAAGTTGCCGCTTATTTCTATTTAGTGCCTGGTGTTACCGCGATTGAAGCCTGGATTTTGTTTGATGAAACACTGCCAATGTTAGCCATTGGCGGGGTGCTTATTAGTGTCATCGGGGTTTACTTAACGATTAGAAAGCCTAAAGATGTTGGCTGAGTTTTTGGGTGATAGTTATCAGTTGTTCCCGTTCTTGTGTCGTTAAATGCGCAAGCATCTGTTGTTCTTGTTGTTTCACTAGCGGCACAATTTCTTGATATAACGCTTGTCCAGCGTCGGTTAAACTAATGTTGTTATACCGTTTATCTTGCTCTGATGCTTGCTGACATAAATAGTTATTACTGGTGAGTTTAGCAATCGCGCGGCTAACCTGCATCTTATCCAAGGTGGTCATTTTCATGATTTCCTTAGCCGCGATGGTTTCACTCTGTGATACACAGGCAAGTACACGCCATTCATAGCGACTTAGTCCGTATTGCTGGTGATAAATTTTGGCAATGTACTCACTCATCTGCTGTGCTAATACAGAAAATTGGTACGGAAAGAAACTCTCCAGATGCAAACTTTGTTTCATTGTTAGTCCTGAGTTACTAGCTACGCTTTAACGAATACCTCAGTCTAGCCTTATTTGACAATAGTAACAAAGGATACTAACATCACTATTAATTTAGTATCATATGTTACTATTTAATTCGAGAGTTAATGAGAGGCACGTTATGATTAATATCCAACAATTTCACCATATCGCTTATCGCTGTCATGATGCGAAAGAAACCGCACAGTGGTATAAAGACCACCTTAATATGGAGTTATTGGTGGCTATTTCTGAAGATCGTGTGCCATCAACTAAAGCGCCAGACCCGTACATGCATATATTTTTAGATGCAGGATCTAACAACATTTTGGCGTTTTTCGAATTACCAAATAGTCCTACCATGAGCCGTGATCTAAATACTCCAGAGTGGGTTCAGCACATTGCTTTTGAAATAGCGGATCGCGACGAACTCATTAGCGCTAAAGCCGAATTAGAAGCGAAAGGAATCGATGTTTTAGGCATCACCAGTCATGGTATTATCCATTCAATTTATTTCTTTGATCCTAACGGACACCGATTAGAATTAACTTATCGTAGTGGCACGCCAGATCAAATGGCCGAACTTAAACGTGTCGCGCCTTTAATGTTAGACGAATGGTCTGTTACAAAAAAAGCACCGCAGCATGCAGCATGGTTGCATACTGACGAATTTAATGAAAAATAAGGTAGAGCTCAATGTCTTTATTAAACCAAACACACAATCCTGAACTGACGTCATGGTTGACCTCGGCAAACGTTGAAAACAGCGATTTCCCGATTCAAAATTTACCTTTTGCTATTTTTAAGCGTAACAACGCCAGCGAAAGTTTTCGTGGCGGCGTCGCGATTGGCGATCAGGTTATCGATTTAGCCGCTTTAAGCGCTAAAAAGGTGTTCGACGGCGTTGTAGGTGCAGCACTAACGGCCTGTAGCCAAACAACCCTTAATGAATATATGGCGATGCCAGCTAGCACATGGTCTGCACTACGCAGCGCATTGTCACAAGCATTAAGCAGCGGCTCGTCGTTGCAAAGCGATATCGAGTCTTGTTTGATTGCTCAAAGTGACGTGGTATTTGATTTGCCATGTCGCATTGGTGATTACACAGATTTTTATACCTCGGTTTATCATGCCACTACCGTTGGTAAGTTTTTCCGTCCTGACAACCCGTTATTGCCAAACTACAAATGGGTACCAATCGGTTATCACGGTCGTTCATCGTCAATTGGTGTGTCTGGTCAGGCATTTCATCGTCCAAAAGGGCAGACCAAAGCGCCAGACGCTGACGCGCCAACTGTTGGTCCATGTAAGCGTTTAGATTACGAAATGGAAGTCGGCATTTACATCGGCGGCGGCAACGAAATGGGCGAATCGATCGCTATTGATCAAAGTGACGAGTATATCTTTGGCATGTGCTTGTTTAATGATTGGTCAGCGCGTGATATTCAAGGTTGGGAATATCAGCCATTAGGGCCATTTTTAGCGAAAAACTTTGCGTCTACCGTATCACCTTGGATTATTACCAATGAAGCGCTAGCGCCATTTCGCATGGCATGGTCACGTGATGAAAATGATCCACAGCCGCTTGAGTATTTGTCTAGTGCGCGTAATAGCGAATTGGGCGCATATGATGTGCAACTGGAAGTATTCATTGAAACACCGAAGATGCGTGACGAGAAACAGCCAGCGGCTAAATTAAGCCATTCAAGCTTCCGTCATTCGTATTGGACAACGGCGCAAATGGTTGCTCACCATACAGTTAATGGTTGTAACCTAGTCGCCGGTGATTTCCTTGGTAGTGGCACCCAGTCGGGTCCAGACGCTGCAGAAGCCGGTTCATTGTTAGAGCTTACAGGTGCGGGTAAAAACAGACTAGATCTTGGCAATGGCGAAACACGTGGTTTTGTTGAAGACGGCGATGCCATTGTAATGCGCGGTTTCTGTGAAAAATCAGGCGTTAAACGCATCGGTTTTGGCGAATGTTATTCGTTAGTATTGCCTGCTAAGTAGTTTAGTTTTAAAAGTAGTCATCCGCAGTTTAAAGAGTCCGTCATCCCGCTGTTCTTTTTATGCGGGATCTTGTTTAGCGCGTTACCAACATGCTTGGTAAAAGGCTGATTGAGGTCCCCGATAAAAAGACCACGGGGATGACGGCTTTTTATCTTTTATGCAGGACCTCATGTGGCGCGTTACCAACTAATTTAGTAAAAGGCTGATTGAGATCCCCGATAAAAAGACTACGGGGATGACGTTTTTTCTTAGTGTTGTGACTATCACTGGGGTGTTTAAAATTTATACTTCACGCCAACAATCAATTGGCGGGGTTTACTGGCTCGGGCGCCAAATGGGCGGCGAGAGACGATGCCTTGTTGATTGCTCACATTGTCTATTTTACCGTACAAGCGTAATTGCTTGCTGATTTGCAACCAAGCCGATACATCAATTTGATCAATAGCATCAGTCCAATATCCCGATAAATCAGTGAGACTACCCGCCGTTTCTTGCATTTTGTCGACATGTTTGGCAATAATCGCTATTTGCCATTGCTCACCCTTAATGCCTGTTTCTATGCTCCACTGGTTTTTAGGCATATACGGCAACGCATCGCCCTGACTAACCTTTCCCCATTGAATAAAGGTCGATTGAAAACCCGTGTTAAATGATGATTGGGTATAGGTATAATTTATAGCCAATGGCACACTCAGTGACTCGCTAAGCTGGTAGTTTGTGCTTAGGCTAGCTTCAAGCCCTTTCACTTTGACCGCGCCGCCATTAAATTCTTGGCCAATAATCTTTTCGCAGCCACTGGCAGCGGTGCAGTTGCCTTTGAGGTTAGAATAATCGGTCAAAAAACCAATGAACTCTGCACTGCTCTCGTCGTTAGCAAAACGTAGGCCCAATTCATAGTTCCAACTTTCCTCCGCTAACACGCCTTCTTCTTGTGCGGGGCTGTTAGGCACGAATCCCTTATTGATGCCAACCAGCAAACCCAGTTGCTCGTTAAAACGATAAAATGCGCCAAAACCTGGTGATACTAGAGTGTCGGTATCCTTCTTGAACGTGCCCTTTAACTTATCGTTGGCCTGTCCATTAATGCTCTCAATACGTAAACCAGCACTAAGCGTTAAGCGCTCAAATTCGAGTTGATAATCAACATAACTAGCAACAGCGGTGACTTTATCTTGATTGATAATGGTGTTGATTGTCGCTTGCTGCGTTGCGACCAATTGCTGGTTAAGCATCAAGTATTCGTTTTCAAAATGATGACGCTGCACCTGATCTTGATGCAATCTAATGCCAACTTCTAACTGGCTTTGGGCGCCAAAGTGCTCACTTTGCCACAACAACTTACTTTGCAATCCTTGTGAGAAATATTGACGATCGTTATGGCCAAACATCAAACTGTCGGTGCCAATGCTAGAATCTCGCTGACCGGTTAATACCTCGTAATACAGTTTGTTTAAGCCGGTCTTTGGCGACTTTAAAATGGTTTGAATGCTGCGATTATTATTAAAGCGATTAAGCTTGGCCCAATCACGGTCAAAATCACGACGATAAGCCTGCGTAAACACGCTAACCTCATCGCTCAGCTCAATATAATGGCTAAGACTAATTTGTTGATGCTGCCATTGCATTTCATCGTTTTGGCTAGCAACGTAACGCCTGTTGGCTTGTTTTGCAAAGTCGTCGTCGGTTAGACCAAGGTATGTTTCATGAGATGTTTCATCACCATAAGCCATTTTTAGCTGCCATAACTGATAATAATCACTATCACTAACTTGGTAGTTAAGCTTAAGCATCAATTCATTTTTGACAAACCCCGTATCGCCGCCATTATCTAGCGCCTTAAAACCATCGCTGCTCAGCCTGATACCTTCAACTAGCACGCCCCAATGACCAATATGGTAACTGTAATGACCATGAATTTTTTGGTAATTATCGCCACCATAGGCAAGTTCTAACTCGCCGGAATTGTCATCGCTAATGGCTCGCGAATGCATGTTAATGGCGCCGCCCACGGTATTAGGGCCAAACTTTATCGCTGCAGGGCCTTTAAGCACTTCAAGTCCGGTCATGCGCGCCGTATTCGGAAAGTAATATGCCGCTGGCGCTGCGTACGGTGCTGGAGCGATTAATATGCCATCTTCCATGATGGTTATTTTTGCGCTGCGTTCGGTGGTTGCACCGCGCAGTCCAATGTTTGGGCGCAGGCCATAACCGTCTTCTTCGCGAATATAAACGCCGGGTACGGATTGTAATAATCGATGAATGTCGTCAAATTCAAACAGTTCTAATTGCTCTTGCGTTAAGACATAGGCTGAGCCTGTTTCACGTTTTAATTGCTGATGAGCGCCGATAATGCTGATAATTTCAATCTGCTTCTTTGCTTCACTCGGCTCAGTTGCTTTAGTGTTGGTTTGTGCGTATAGCGAGTTGCTTAGCGCAGCGGTTATTAATAATAGTGCAAGGGTGCTAGGGCGTGATAATGCCATTTAAGTTGCCTCGATAGTGGTTAGGTGGTTGTCCCACCGCACGTGATCAAATTGTTGTGTGTTCATGGTCAGTGATGTCGCATTGTCTTGCGCTAGCACGCGACCTTTGCCGCTAGTCGCGACAAATTTGTTATTAAGCAGCGATAGACCGGCGCCATCGCGTAAAGAGATACGTTGTAGAAACTCATCACTGTTAAGATCCCAAAAGCTAACAAAATCGCCTCTTGGGCAACTTATCGCGACCAATTGTTGGCTCTCGTTAATGCAAACACTGGCGGTATATTGATTCATCGCGCGCCATAATGGCTCTTTAGCAGTTAGGAATTGCAACGATGATTCGCCATGATGACTTATCGCTAATGGCTGCAAGTCGTTGCTCGCGCCTTGATATTGCAAGCCAGCGATCACCTTGCCGTTTGATGCCACATCAAGATGGCGAATGCTTAAATGATGATTATCTAATCTAAAATGCTCAACAACCTTGCCTGCTGCCAAGTCTAAATAGGTCAGTGCGGGTGACATGCTGTCTAGGTTAAGTTTTTTACGAGGCCATTGTGGATGTGTCTTTATGCCGCCGTTAGCAATCACTAACGTATTACCGTCAGGCATTAACGCACATTGATGGGGGCCAACGCCGCCAGCATCGAGCACATCGATCACTTGATAGTTAGCAGCATCTCGCAGCACAATTTCGCCGCGTCCTTTAACAAAGTTATTTTCAACGGTTAACAACGTTTGTTGATCTTGACTAAAGACGCCATGACCGAAAAAATGTTGACCTTGCTTGGCATTAACAACCGCGGTTACTTCCCCAGATTGATAATCAACTTCCATCAAGAAAGTGCCAGGCCTGCGAGCACAAATAATCGCATGACCCGGTTTAGATGGATGCGCCCATGCACTATGACCACGCGCGGGTAGGCGCACTTTATTGATGAGTTTGCCGCTTAAATCAAAGGCAGCGCTATAATGCTCATTGTTGCTGGTGGAAAAAGCGCTGACTAGCCACTGCTTAGATGAACGCTCGGCAGTAAGCTCGGAGCCATGCCCATAGCTATCATTAGCGCGCCAAAGTGCGCCAAGCGCCGCCGTGCCCGCTAACGCACCGCTACCCAATAAGAAGTGGCGACGATTAAGCATTAGTCACCATCATTGGAGTTAAAACCAATGTTGAGATCGGTCACTTGCACAAATTCCGCGGTAAAAATGTCGCGCAGTACCCGTAATTTAGCCACTACTTGTTGTAATATAACTCGCTTTTCGCTTGCTTTTAGCGCGTCGCTATAAGAGCCAGACAGTTGGTTAATTGAAGTTAGTGCATCGGTTATCGCTTGTTGCATGCGTTCATCGATAGATTGTCGCTGCAAAAATGTCGACAAAATAAGACTAAAACCGTGGCCATTGCCAGCGCTATAAATCTCGTCAAAGGTTTCAATATTAGCGACAATGCTCGCAAGTGATAAGTCACTTAATGCGTGTTCGGTAATCAGTGGCAAACCAGGGGATGCGTCACCTAACGGCTTTAATACTTTTTCATCCTTCACTTTTTCTATTTGCTCAAGCCAATTGGTCACCAACTCTTCAAGCGCGTCTTTTACGCCGCTAAATTCACCGGTACCTTGCACTAAATGCTGGCCATAGTTACCCTGTTTTTCTTGCCATGCCGTATTAAGTTGCAGTGACATGTTTTTAAGGTTGTCACTAATAGCCACTATCAACTGACAACGTTTTTCTTTGTCATCACTAAGCAATAAACTTTGTTCGCTATTAGCCGGATAAAGCAATTGCTCGGCGGCCGGAAAACCTTGACCACCAACATTTCGTGTCGCTATATAGTCGCTGGTAATGGTGTCTGGATACAATAAATGTGCCTCAATAGCACGGGCTACAGCGCGGTTGCTGTCTGGCCAAAACTGGATACGAAATAGCATATCCACAACAGGCCCAATTTTTAGCCACTGAATACGTTGCCATGCAAGGTTGCTAGCTTGCCATTGCTGTTTAACTAAGTCCAAGTCGTCATTAGTCTGCACAGGCAAGGCGCAAAACGATTGCGCACTGGCATGAAAAACTGCGCTTTGCTCGGCAAACTTGGCGTAACGCGGCACAATATGATTGCTATTAAGCGAGCTTAAATAAAGTTTAAATTCGTCATCAAGTGTTTTTTCTTTTTTTTCAGGTTGTGGCTCAGGTGCCGGCGTCGTTGTCGAGCTGCCACCACCACATGCACTTAGGCATAAAGTTAAGGCGAATGATGTCGCTAATGCGCTATATTTATTCATTGTATTGTCCTAAATTGAGTCCTAATAAATTTCTTCTAATAAATTGATTATTTCAAATTTATTTTTTAAATGGATTGTATAAAGCGCAGCAGCGCTTTTCTCTGGTTCTTCGTTAATAGCAAATAACCCAATTGTGCTGGTTTTGCTTCGCCGCCATGCCACAAGATGGCTTCGTTTATTGAACGTGCGCGGCCATCATGTAAAAAATTATTTGAGCCACTAATTTTTCTCTGTAGACCAATGCCCCACAAGGGCGGGGTGCGCCACTCATTGCCATTGGCGTCAAATTCAGTCACGCCATCGCTTAGTTCTGGCCCCATGTCGTGCAAGGCTAAATCTGTATACGGCCAAATGGTTAAGTTGGCGAGCTCTGGTGCGTCATACTCACTATTGGTGACATAACGTGGGGTATGGCAATTGGCACAGCCTGTTTGATAAAAGATTGCTCTGCCACGCTGAGCTATCACACTTTCCAATTGTCTGGCGGGAGGAACGCTAATAAACTTGCTGAAATCGTTAACAAAATTCAGTAGTTTTTGCCTTATTTCTACTTCACCTTGATAACCTAATGCGGATACTTGTTGGCAGCCTAATTGGACGTCACTGCAGTTCTCGTCAGGAAACATGGCATTGGTAATACCTATATCGTCAACAAATGCCGCGGCTACTTGCTGTTCTAACGTAGGGTGTTTAGCCTTAAAACCAAAGCGGCCAATGGCTTTCTTATTGCCGGTAACTACATTGGTCACTCGGTTATAACGCGCTGAAATACCGTCTTGATTGGCGTCATTAATGTCTTCTTGCGCCAATAAATCGCTTTCACTAATCGCGTCTAACAATCCCATGCCGTAGATGTTGGGGGCATAACGCGGTGATAGTCCAATATCGCTGGCGAGAGGGCCATGACTTAATTTGACTAATTGATAACTGGGCATGCGTAATTGATAAGTCTCGCTATCGGCAAACTGTCCGTTAACCGGGCTGTAGGCCAAATCGAGCATGGCTTCACCTTGCACCTCACTGGTGATGCTGGCATGAATAAGGTTAATGGCGCGCGGTTGAATTTGACCGCCATAATTAGGATCTACTTTATTTATGCCTTCAATAGTGCTACCTAATCGCAGTAATAAAGAAGAGGGCACATGCACACCTTCCTTTGACATTGGGCCGCGACCGCCCGCATGGTGACAAGTAATGCAAGAGCGAGTAATAAATAACGGGCCTAGGCCATCGCGATCTGTGGTGCTTGATGGGGAGGTAATCCACGGATCGCGAAAAAATGACAAACCGCTCCAAAAGCCGAGTTGTTTGAAACGATCCATATTGGCCACGGGATAAATGTAGCTGCGAGTATGTAAGCGCGCTACCGTGGCAGCGCCAGCGGGTTGATGTTCTTTTTGATCAAAGGCTGGCACAGTACTTTGTAAATAGTCATGATCGGATGAAATATAAGCCCAGCTTACTCCCGCGGTAATAAACGTTAGACCAATGGCCTGCGTTAGCGCTTTGTTCATTACAACGAGCCTAAAAACGCGAGTAACTGTTTGCGCTGTTCGCTGCTTAGCGCAACAAAGTTGTCTTTGGCTTCTTGTGCTTCACCACCGTGCCATAAAATAGCTTGTTGGTGATTCTGAGCGCGACCATCATGTAAAAACGTCGCGTTTTTGTTAACGGTTTGCACTAATCCGGTGCCCCATAATGGCGGTGTTTTCCACTCGCGGCCATTGGCATCACCTTGTGGCAAGCCATCGGCAAGGCCGTCACAACGCTGAACGTAAAGACACATTTCACCGCCGTCACACACGCTGCCGTCGCTTAATTCTTGGGTTACTTGGCAGCTGCCGCCCATGTCGTGTAACAACAAATCGGTATATGGGTAAATGATTTGTTGTGACAAATAACTGATTGATTTTGGGTCTGGTAATAATTCAAATAAGCTTAAGCGACCCAGCGCGCTCGGTTTGTCATCGCCAGTCACATGGCGCGGAGTATGACAATTCACACAACCTGCCTCGAAAAATTGGGTGCGTCCAGCGGCAATATCAGGTTGCCACGTATTGTTGGTGACATCAAAACCACGGCGCGCAGGCACCGCTAATACCTTGTTATAAAACTCAACTAAGGCCAGTTGTAAGTCATTAATGTCCGGCGTATCACCCTGCTTGGGTTCTTGCTCGGTATGATACAGGCAAGCGAGTTGTGCATCGGTACAGGATTCGTCTATAAATAACTTATTGGTAATGCCCATGTCGCCGCGATAAGCGCCTGATATTTGCTGCAAAACATTGGGGTTTTGTGCCTTGTAGGCAAATCGACCGAGTACCATCTGCTGATTGAGCACATTTTTAACCATCGAGGCTTTGCCTGAAATACCGTCATTGTTGTCATCATCGACATCACTTAAGGCGAGAATATTTGCCGCTGGTATCGCTTCTAATAAGCCGGAACCAAATACGGCGGGTGCCACACGTGCTGAAAGAACAACTTGCTTATTAAACGGACCAAAGCTGAGATCTTTAACCTTAACTATCGGCTTCCTTAAGGTGTATTGGCTGCCGTCTTTGAAATAGCCGATAATATTTTCGTATTCCACAAAGGCATAAGCTTCACCATAAAGTTTATCGCCATTTATTGAACCGTCGTGCAAAGGCAAACCGTTAAGCAATTGGTCTGTACTTGAATTTCTAACCGCAAATGTTTGGATTTGATCGCCATACATTGGGTCTGGATTGCCATTGATATCGCCAATTTTTAAAAACATGCTGATCATTGGCTGTGCTGGCGAGCTTGGCACCACGCCCTTGCCGTCGTTTAAGTGACAGCCCTGACAAATAGCAGCATTAACTAATGGGCCAATACCAGCGTGTGGTGTACGAAACAGGTGATCACCGGAGGTAAAAAAACCGTCATCACGAAAGTTTGACGAAAAAGAGGCGGGGCGCTGACTAAATGCATCTTTATTAGTCACAAATACAGTTGTTTCACCACCTGATAAGTGTTCGTTATCGCCAAAAATGGAGCTACTAAGCGGCGTTAAACCACTATGATCTAGTATCGGGGCTACGGGTTTCGGAGGGGAGGTTGGTTGCTTACTGCCGCCACAAGCGGCCAATAGAAAAAGAGCAATACATAACAAGGTAATTTGAATAGAGCGCATGTCAGAGACTATTTCCTAAATATATAAATTGGCTACAAAAAAGAAAGGGCTCAGATAATCTGAGCCCTTTCAATAGATATTTTTAAATGATATCACAGGTACAAATGATATCTATTGTTATTTATATTCCAACTTCGGTGTCGGCACGTAAATCGTTTAGCGTGATGCCAAGTGCTTTAATCGACTCTTCAATATCATCAGTTTGCTTAACTAGCGCTTTAACAACTGCCATTACGTTTTCTTGCTCGATGCCATCTTGCACTAATACGTCAAACGGCATGCCAGATTTTGCTTTAGTATCAAGTACAGACGCTGCTGCCATGGTCATTTCTAATGAGCCACGTAACTTGTTTGCTAATTCATGATGTCCTTCGCTAACTAAAAGGGCGTGAATTGACGCGCCTTTAATTTCTTCGCCGTTAATGCGCGTGTAAGTTGCGTTAAAGCTGTTTTGAACGCCTTTAGCATTTAGGTAAATATCACGGTGAGTATTGTCACTGAAACAAGAATGCTCATCTTCTTGAGAGTTTGTGCTTAGGGCAATATAAATACGCTCACCGGCTAGTTCACCGTAGCTTAAACGACCCATG
>JABSRV010000108.1 GCA_013214905.1 Psychrobium sp.
TTACTCCAATAATCGAGACTATGCTTGAACTGTCGTCATGTAATTTATTAATAACACCTGCTGCTGAGCGGATTTCTTTAGAAAGTGACAATATGGTTTCTTTGTTACTATCTGAAATCTGCTCGATGTCGGTTGCTTGCCTCGTGGTTTGTTCCACCTCGTCTAAGGTGGCAACGGCATGTTCTGATACTTGCTGTGCACTAGAGCTGAGTTCATTAATCGCCGCTGCTGCTTGGTCTACTTGTGCTTGCTGCTCACCAATTGCTTTGGTGGTTTGCGCGGTAATATTTGATGTTTGATCTGACGCGGTCGCGAGCTGGCTTGAGCCATTAGCGATGCTAGTGATCAATTGCCGTAACGTTGACGCCAAGTGATTTATGTTATTCGCCAAGGTACCAAACTCATCTTGCGTATTGTGCTCAACGGTTTGGGTTAAATCACCAGAGGCTAATACGGATAACAATCGGTTTATCTTGTTCAGTGGCTGAATGATTTTTTGTACCGTAAACACTGAAATAGTGATGGAGAATATAACCGCCAAGACGATCGAAATTATAATCTGCAGTTCACTTTCTTCAACACTATTGAGCACGACTTGTTGGGAGTGCGTAGCGCTTTCACTTGCAACGGCTAATAATGTGGCAACATGTTCGTTAGCTTTATTTAGACTTTGATTAGCTACTAAGTTCAAACGGTCTGTTGCTTTTGTCTGTTGTAGCAGTATCATTTGCACGTTTTGAATGGATTGCGTGCCATCACTCAACCGTGATATTTCATTAAAGCTGTGCTTTAATGCGTCAAGTATATCAGTGTCTATAATGTTTTGACCGCGGAATAAAATAAAAGCTAGTTTAGTCTTGATATCATTGAGTAAATATTGCAAATCGTTACCAATCGCTTCTACCTTGGCCACGTCGGATTGGGCAACGATATCTTCAGCTGTTTTGACTAACACCATGGTTAAATTATCTAAATCATTGGTAAGGTCAACTAACGCATCGAACTGCTGTTGGTCACTAACGTCTTCTAAATCGGCGATATCTAGCAGGTAGCCGCTAAAATCATCACCCGCGTCAGTTAAGCGAGTAAAGGTATCTTGCAATACTAGGCGAGACTCTAATACTTGCCTTTTGCTTTGATAGAGCTTGCCGGTATTGTCGGTAATAGTGTTAATTGAAGCTTGCAAAGCCTTAATGTTCTTCGTCAATTCTGGAGATTGACGGCTGATTTCCTGCAGCTCTACAATTTTCGAATTTAACGCGATTTTGACTTGAGATACTTCGCTTTGCAGCGAATTTAGATCATCTAAATTATCATTATAATACTCAAGTAGCGCTAATCGTTGTACGTCCATCATTTGAACTTGCAATTTATTACTAAGTAATAGTGCGGGAAGTGCAATTTCTTTTGCACGTTTGGTTTCCATTTCAACCTGTACAAAACTAAAATAGGCATTAATGCCAATAAAAGACAGTATGAGTAAAATTATACTAAAACCACCCACAATTCTTCTAGCAACAGTTAACTTCATTTGAAAACTCCGATAATTAGTCGAACCAGAACATGATTCTTTGGGTTATTCCTGTTCTTACAATGATATCCGTATTTGAATAAAAAAGCGTTACTAAGTTTAATGAATACTTATTAGACTTAGTAATAGCAGGCAAGCAGCTTAACAATAATTAGCGTGAATGTTAATAACCTGTATCACTATATTTGTGTACTATAGTCTTTTTTGTACGAAATATTGATTATATTCGGCACACCAAGCAGTGAGGTGATTGCCCCACAGGCATCCAGTGTCTAATGCAATAAAATTTTTCCGATGGGTTTCACCCATCAACGAAGCCCAATGGCCAAAGACATAGGTTGTTGGTTGATTACAGCTTAAAACCATGTCAAACCATGGTCGCAAAGATGAATCGTTCGATAGCTCAGGAGCACAGTTTTGGGTAAAATTAAGACTGCCATCGTGATAACAATAACGCATGCGCGTTAGCGCGTTAATAGCAAATATAGCGCGATGTATCGGGGTGCTGGCAGTTAAGAAATTGCTGCACTCGTTATCATACATTTGCGTTAGCAGTTGCACGTAGTCGGAGGACGTCAAAATATTCGAAACATCATTAGCCATTTTTGCTGCAACACCAAGCGTCCATTGCGGAGATATACCGGCATGGCTTAATACAATATTATGCTGGGATAATGAAATAAGCAGCGGTTGTTTTCTAAGGTAGTCTATGAATATGGGCAAGTCACTAGAAGCTAATAGCGCAGTAAAAAGATCACTCTCTTTAGCTTGTTTAATGCCACTGCAAATTGCGAGGAAATGTAAATCATGATTGCCCAATACTGTTTTAATACTGTCTTGATACTGCACTAGATAGCTAAGCATCTCGAGAGATTTGGGTCCGCGGCCAATCATATCGCCGGCGAGATATAAGGTATCTCGCCGATGATCAAATTTAATTTTTTTTAATAGCAATAAAAATTCATCATAACAACCCTGAACGTCGCCAATGAAATAAGTGGCCATGGTTAGTGAATTATCTTGTTGTCAGCAAGGCGAAACGGTTCAATGGTGACGTTAAATCGCTGCTCTTCATTACTAACCATCGTATATTGACCATGCATGGTGCCAACGGGCGTTTTAAAGGTAGAGCCACTGCTATATTTAAATTCGCTATTGGGCTTGATAATTGGTTGCAGGCCAACGACGCCAACACCTTCGACTTCGCTTTGTTGACCATTACTGTCGGTAATTACCCAATGACGACGTAATAATTGCACCGATTGCGATGAATTATTTTTTATCGTGACGTGATAACCAAAGATATAAAGCTCTTGATTATCAAGTAGTCGTTGCTCGATAAAGTAGGGTTCAACGGTGACGTTAACCTGTTCACTCAGTTGGGTAATATTAAGCATAATTAGTCTTCAACCACTTTTTTAGCGCCTTTAGCATTAAAGAAATTTGCTAATTCAACAAACTGTTTTAATGATATTTGTTCGGCGCGGCAGGTTGAGTCAACGCCTAATTCGGCCATTTCATCGCTATTTATCATGCCGCGTAAGCTATTGCGGATGGTCTTACGACGCATGCTAAAGGCTTGAGTCACTACCACTTGCAATGATTTAAGATCATCGGCTGGGTAAGGCAATTCACGATAAGGTTCAAGTCGCAATACTGCAGAATGCACTTTAGGTGCTGGCACGAAACAGTGCGGCCCAACTTCTAGTACAGGTATCATTTTACAATAATATTGCGCCATCACACTCAAACGACCATATGCTTTGGTATTTGGCTTTGCACATAAGCGTAAGACCACTTCTTTTTGCAGCATAAAGTGCATGTTTTCGATGATATCTATTTGCTCAAACAGATGAAACATTAACGGCGTAGAAATATTGTAAGGCAAGTTGCCAAATACTTTTAGTCGTTGGCCTGGTTTTGCCAAAGCAGCGAAATCGAACTGCAATGCGTCACCTTGGTGAATGGTCAATTTGTCTTTTAATTGGGGATGTTTCTTGAGACGCTCAACCAGATCTCTGTCAAGTTCAACGACTGACATCGAGTCAATCTTTGCCGCAACAGGTTCTGTTAATGCGCCAAGACCTGGACCAATTTCAACTATATGATCTTGTGGACGTGGATCGATAGCCGCGACAATGTTGTCGATGACACTTTGGTCATTTAAGAAGTTCTGACCAAAACGTTTTCTAGCCGTATGGCCTAAATGTACTTTGTTATTCATGAGTGCTCTTGCTTGCAAGGTTAATGGCTTCATTGATCGCTACAATCATTGAACCACAATCTGCGTTGCCAGTACCAGCGAGATCTAGCGCGGTGCCATGGTCAACGGACGTTCTAATAAAAGGTAATCCCAGTGTAATATTCACCGAGTTACCAAAGCCTTTGTGTTTCAAAACCGGTAAACCTTGGTCGTGATACATCGCCAAAACGGCATCTGCATTGTCTAAATATTTATCTTGAAATAATGTATCCGCTGGTAACGGTCCTACAATATCCATGCCTTCACTGCGTAATTGTTCTAATGCAGGAATAATAATATCAATTTCTTCACGTCCTAAATGACCATCTTCACCAGCGTGAGGATTAAGGCCACAGACGTAAATACGAGGATTTTCCAAAGAAAATTTAGCAACTAAATCTCGATGTAAAATACGGGTAATATTAATAATGCGATCAAAGGTAATTGCTTTAGCTACATAAGCCAACGGAATATGCGTTGTAACTAACGCAACCCGCAAGCCTTTAGTGGCTAACATCATGACAACATCTTGTGTATTTGACTGCTGGGCGAAAAATTCAGTATGACCGCTAAATGCGATACCAGATTTATTGATTATACCCTTATGAACAGGACCTGTAACAACCGCTGCAAACTCGTTATCAATATTGTGATCGCAAGCAAATTGCAGGGTATTGAGTACATAGCTGCCATTTCGCTCATCAAGCGTGCCACATATGGCTGGCTCGTTGAGCGGTGTATGGCGAATATTCAGGCTACCCGCACGTTGTGCGCTAGCTGGCTTGCTTTCATCATAGTCATGTAAAACAAGTGGCAAGCCCAATTGTGCTGCCCGTTCTAACATTAAATTTTTATCAGCAATGACAACAATTTCAACGTCCCAGTCTTGCTGCGCAATTTTTATCGCTAAATCTGGACCAATGCCAGCAGGCTCACCTGGGGTTAATGCAATTCGAATTGTCACTCAATATTCCTTAATCCATGATTTCAATAAAAGCAGTGGCGCGTAATTCTTTGGCCCATGCACTATTTTCTTCATTAAACTTACGACCATAAATCATTTGATAAGCACGATTTTTAACGAACTTATCGGTAGCATCGACGTTGCGCGTGCCAATCATTTCAATGATATGCCAACCGTGAGATGATTTAAAAGGCTTGCTCAATTCACCATCTGTTAATTGACTTAGGGCAAATTTGAATGCAGGTGCCCAGATGCTTGGATCGTTCCAGCCTAGTTCGCCGCCTTTAATCGCCGAACCTGCATCTTCGGAATGTTTTTCTGCCAATTGTGCAAACGTTTTGTCGCCTGCTTTCACCTCTTTAATAAAGCCTTCTAATTGCGCCTTAGCGCGTTCGTCGCTTAAAATAATCGAGGTTTTAATCAGTATGTGGCGTGCATTGACTTCTGTAACGTCTACCTGCTGCTGTCCTTTTATATCCATCACTTTAATGATGTGATAACCGTTGCCGCTTTTAAAGGGGCCAATGATATCGCCCTTTTTCTTACCTTTAACAGCGTCAGTAAACAAGGTCGGCATTTCATTAATATTCATGTAACCCCAGTCACCACCTTCCAGCGCTTTAGGGCCTGATGATGTGGTAATGGCTAGTTCTTTAAAGTCGCGCTCATCTTTTAATAACTCAATTACTTTATCTGCTTTTTCTCGCGCAGTGGCTTGGCCAGTGCTTGACTGATCGCCATTATGAGAAATTAGAATATGACCCACGCGATATGTCACATTATTTTGTCCATGTTGTTGTAACAAAACGACTAAGTTATCAATTTCTTGCTCGGAAATATTAATACGACGGCGGATAGAAATACGCTCTACTTGGCCAATTAACAGCTCATCTCTAACGCCTTCACGATAAGTGGTAAACTTAAGTCCGTCAGCTTCGAGCGTTTTTTTAAGTTGAGCAACGGTAATTTTTTGCTCTGCTGCAATGTTTCCAATGGTTTGATCTAATTGTGTATCACCAATGCGCATGCTCATGCGAGCGGCCATTTGCTTCTTTAGCAATTTGTCGATAAGACGTTCTGACGCTTGAGTCTTTAGGACGCGATCACTCGGTAATTCTTGCGCATTACTAAATGCGTTCTTTTTGACGGTTGCAACCAACGCGTCTATTTCACTTTTTAAAATGACGCCATCATTCACCACAATCGCCACGCGATCTAACGCAGTGATCTCAGCCTGACTAAAGGTGGTGGTACAAAGTAGCGCAATGCCTAGTATTGTTTTTATTAACTTCATTATTTATCCGTAACGGCTCTATGTTCGCAATCGGCCAGTAATTTATCATAGTTTATGGTCAATAAGGGGTATTTCCACCCACTTATTACCATCTTAATTTTTCAAATAGTAAGGACGGCGGTAACTAAATAGACCATCGCTTAACATCTCTGATGCTTTGCTCTTTTTGGTGGCACCTAAACCTCGAATCTGAAAACTCAAGGAGAAGCCAGAATCGAATTCGTTTTGCACTAACGCAGACATGATGCTGTCGACTTGATATTGCGTACGCAGCTCTCGGTATGCTTTAAACTGAATAGCCCAACAACACGACTCATATTGCAGACCAATAAATCGGTCAATAGTTCTGTTTAAGTTGAGATCTCGATAAAAATTACCTACTACTGTCCATTTTTCATCTATTGGCCAAACCATTTTTAGGCCCAGCTGGTTAATTTTTGAATTATTGATGACCTTGATAAAGCGATGGCTAAACTGCACTAATTTGCTATCGCTAATACGATAGTCCACGGTGAGTTTACTTTGATTTATCTTGGTGTGATTATCATCAAGTTGTAACGCTTGGCTAAAGTGCCACTGATTATTAACATTGAAATCTATTTCACCCGCCAAAGCTGAGCTATTAAAACGCTGCATTGCATCTTGCGTTGTATTGTTTGAATCTAAAGTAAGCTGACTTTGCTTAAAATAATAAGTCTGTCCAATACTGAGTTTTAAAGACTCTTTATTGTGCATATCTTTGATGCGAGTAGTCATACCTATAGTCAGCTGATTGGCATCTAAAATACGGTCTAAGCCACTAAAACCGCGCGCTCTAAACAAACCCGCATAATCATCTCTTAATAACGCTGTATCATACAAATTAATCTCAGACTGGTCCTTATAAGGAACATATAGATATTGTATTTGAGGTTCTAATGTTTGCAATAGCCCTTCACCGAAAAACTTAACCTCACGTTCGAAGTTAACGTTACCGGTAATGCGTAATTGCGGCAGAGTACGACTAATGGATTTATTCTGCTCATTAGCGTCTGACTGTTGATACATCGTGTGCATCAGTTTAAATTCGCCTTGCAGGCTGCCTGCCGAAAAATTTATTGGCATGCGCAGGGTCGGTTCAATGTGTAGTCTAACGGCGCTGTCGTTTTTATAATCATCACTAGCAAAGACACTTAATTCAGAGAATAGGTCTGCCTCAAGATATGGGCTAATATTGTTTTGATAACTGTGAAACGAAATTTGCGGTAATAACTTATAGGGCGTCTTAGGGGCACCGAGCACCTGAATGTCCTGTAGTTTAATATTAAGCCACCAATCTTTTTGGTAATAAGCCAACTCAACATTTTTAACTAACTGATTGTCGTTTTTATTAGCTAGCTTGGTGCCAATGTCGTTAAGATAGTTGTCGTCACTGACATGAGTTATATCAGTCGCTATACGCCAGTTTTCACTGATTTGGCCAACGTGATTCCAGTGTAAAAAATAACGCGATTTATCATTAAACGAAGAATCTTGGTGCAAATAATCAAAATTCAGTAAACCTTGTTGTTGGCCCGCTAAATAACGAAACTCGGTTTGTAGTTGGCTACCACGCTTGGACATTATTCTTGGCGTTAAGGTAAGGTCATACTCGGGCGCAATATTCCAATAAAATGGGATGCTAACGTCGACACCGTTTTTTGTACTACTGCCAATGTTGGGATAAAGAAAACCACTGCTGCGTTTATCTGAAATAGGCAATGTTAAATACGGGAAATAAAAAACGGGTACGTCAAATATTTTGAAAGTTGCTCGTCTTATGGTCGCCCATGCTTCTTCGCTGTCTATTAAAATTTCATCAGCATGCAATGCCCAGTCTGGCTTAGGGTCGGGGCAGGTCGTAAATTTCGCATCCGTCAAGGTTAAATAGCGGCCTTGTGAGACCTTAAAACTTTCTGCCTTACCGTGAATCAGCGTTCCGTTAAACCAATACTTATTGTTTAGTAATTCAGTATTTTCGCCATTGAGCGAAGTGCGTAATGACTCACTGGTTAGGGTCAGTGCTTGATCTTGATAATGTAAATTACCACTGGCCTCGAATAAATCGTCCAGTTCGCTGTAAGTGGCCCGATCGGCGCGAATATAGGTTTCACCTAATCGAAAGTTTACATTACCGCGGTAACTTGCAAGGCTGGGGAAATTCATTTTGGCATGATCAGCGCTGACGTGAATTTGCTGAGCATTGTCCAATGTTACTTGAGGCAGAGATTGACTATCAATTCTCGGCGTAGGAACGATGCATTGTGACAAATTTGAAAAAGGCGATGTTTCATTCGACGTTTTTTGTGCCAAGGCAACGTCGGAAAAAATAATTAAAGAAAATAAGAGAATTAGGCGCATGAGTAAGAAATAAGGTTCTCAATATAATGCTGCGTTCAAGCAACGACTAGAAACAAAGTTCCTTAAATCATTGATTTGTTCTGCAGAATAAAATAAACGAGTATACTATCGCAAAAGTTGCATTAGGGCTATTATTCCAGCAACATTAACGCTTTTTAAAAGGAGGCTGCGTGATTGATAATCGGCGTTTGCAATTAACAAAATGGTTCTGTGAAAAAATAGGCATAGCCGATATAGAATTAACCGTGGTTAGTGCTGATGCTAGTTTCAGGCGATATTTTCGCTATCAGGATCTACACACAAGTTACATTTTGGTTGACGCTCCCTCCAGCACAGAGAAAAACCCCCAGTTTATCGCATACGCTAGCCATTATGCCGCGCAAGGCATCGATGTGCCGCGTGTTTTATTTAGTGATATCGAGCGCGGTTTTTTATGTCTCACCGACCTTGGCGACCAAACGTTATTACCATTGTTAAAAACGCAGCGCCATTGGTATGCGTTGGCGGTTAAACAGCTACCACTCATTGCGGCGGTGCAGCCGATGTCGCCAATCATATATTATGACGAGGCTTTTTTCTCCCAAGAATTGGCGCTGTTTAAACAGTGGTTTTGCAATAATTTGTTAGCACTAGATATTTGCGCTGAAACAGAAAAACAACTTGAAGAGTGCATGCAATGGATAATTACTACTGTGATGCATCAACCACAGGTGACGGTGCATAGAGACTTTCATGCGCGAAATATCATGGTGCGCGATAACAAATCGCTGGCGATTATCGACTTTCAAGATACCGTGGTTGGGCCTATCACCTATGATGCAGTTTCGTTATTAAAGGATTGTTATTTCAAGCTGCCTGCTGATCAAAGGCAGACATTGATGGAGCAAAGCTATCAACAATTTATCGCATCAAAGATTATTGATTGTCCGTTAGATACCTATAAAATGTGGTTTGATATTATGGGGCTACAACGTCACCTCAAAGTCTGCGGTATTTTTAGTCGCTTATCTTTAAGAGATCATAAAGCGAATTATTTAAATGATTTGCCATTAGTGGTGCACTATATTCTTGACGTTTGCCAAGAGCATGAATCGTTGGCGCCATTGTTGGCACTGTTTGAACTAGACATTATGCCGATTTTATCGCAAAGGATTGAACAATGTACGCGATGATTTTAGCGGCGGGGCGGGGCGAACGTATGCGTCCGCTAACTGATACACTGCCAAAACCCTTGTTGCCGGTGTTGGGAAAGCCACTTATCGTTTATCATTTGCAAAAACTGGCGGCCGCGGGTTATGTTGACGTAGTTATAAATCAAGCGTGGCTCGGGCATGAATTGTCTGCGGCGTTAGGCGATGGTGCGAAATGGCACATTAACATCAATTACATTGATGAAGGAAATCAGGCATTAGAAACGGCGGGTGGCATTCACAATGCGTTGCCATTATTACCTGACGATTACTTTCTGGTGGTTAATGGTGATATCCACACAGATTTTGACTTTAAGTTGCTGCCAACGTCTTTGCCTACAGGCGTTCTGGCACACTTAGTGATGGTGGATAATCCGGCGCATAACGTCAGTGGTGACTTTGCACTAACAACCTTGCAACCAAATTCAAAGCAGCCAAGTTCAATACTGAACAGTGATGGTGTGAATAAGCTAACATTTGCTGGCATCGGTTTGTACCATCGTGATTTGTTCTCGACATTATTACCAGGCGCTGCGCCGTTAGGGCCGTTATTACGACAAGCAATGGCAGCGAAACAAATCACCGGTCAGCATCATGCGGGGCAATGGACCGATGTCGGCACACCAGAAAGATTAATTAAATTAGAACAAGAACTCAGTAGTTTATAAAAGAGGTTTACATTGAAAGTTTGGGGAAAGATATTAGGGGTGGTGTTTGGCACCATGTTTGGCGGCCCATTTGGCGCGCTATTAGGTTTGTTTATTGGTCATCAGTTTGATAAAAGTCTCAGTCAGGATTTTAGCAATCAAGGCGGCTTTTCAAAGTTTTTCATGGACAAAAATTCCTTCACCAACCAAGCGGTATTTTTTCATGCTGTGTTCTCGGTATATGGCCATATTGCCAAAGCGAGTGGTCAGGTAACTAGTGAAGAAATTCAAGCTGCATCGCAATTAATGGATCGCATGGGCTTAAATGGTGAAATGCGTCAAGAAGCGCAGCGAGCCTTTAGTGAAGGCAAGTCGAATGATTTCCCATTGCAAGAGACATTAGCCGAGTTTAAGCGCAGCTCGTTTGGTCAACGTGACATCTTACAGTTATTTTTAGAAGTGCAATTGCAAGCGGCATTTGCCGACGGTGAATTACACCCTAAAGAGAAAGAAATATTATTCGTGGTGGCGAAAAGCCTAGGTTTTTCGGTTAATGACATTAAGCGGTTATTGCAGCAACTAGAAGCGCAAATGCATTATCATCAGCAACAAGGGCGCAGTGGGCATCAAACAACTGGCCCAAATCTCAAAGATTCGTACGATATATTAGGGGTGACAGACAATGACGATGATAAGAGTGTTAAAAAGGCGTGGCGCAAATTAATGTCACAACACCACCCTGACAAACTAGTGGCTAAAGGCTTGCCAAAAGAGATGTTGAAAATTGCCAATCAAAAAGCGCAAGACATTCAAGCTGCTTATGAAATAGTCAAACAGCATCGAAAGATGAAATAAATAGGCCTAAGCGTCTAGATGTTTAGACGTCCATTTGACATGCAGCTTAAATTTGGGTAGTTTCATCGTATTAGATATTATTGAGCAATGTTATGAGTCCAGAATCAGCCGCTAAAATCTCGCCAAATGGTAAAGCTTTATTGCCTTTATTGTTGTTTTTAAGTTTATTTTTAGGCACTGGCACCTACTTGTCGATGCAAGGGGTCGAGTTTGCCTTTTATGAACTAAAAGGACCCGTCGCGGTATTGCCAGCTATCTTACTGGCGTTGTTATTATCAAAAGACAGTATTAATAGCACTATCGACCAGTTCATTGCTGGTGTCGGCGATAATAATGTCATTGCGATGTGCATCATTTATTTGTTGGCGGGGGCGTTTGCCGCGGTAGCTAGTGCTACCGGTGGAGTTGAAGCCACTGTAAATCTTGGACTAAGCGTCATCCCATCGTGGTTCCTATTACCAGGCTTCTTCCTAATTAGTGCATTTATTGCCACTGCAATGGGCAC
>JABSRV010000109.1 GCA_013214905.1 Psychrobium sp.
ACCTCACTAATAGTAGTGATGCGTTTAACATGCTATAAGTTGTTTACAACTTATAGTTCCCTTTTCATTGTTTTTGTTACCCAATTAATTTAATTATTTTTCAATTCAAATAAAATCATGCCTTTTAGACCTGAATATTAAGGTTAATGCATGTTTTTTTGAATACTGCGTTAAACTATCTTCCACGGAGATAATGATAACCGCCGTGTGTTTATGGTCACGCTCATGTCGTTTAACGGCCTGTATGAGCCTATCACACAGGACGTTCCGTGAGGGCAGTAGGGTTAATTGTTCAACATTGGCATATTGGGCAATAGTTTGTTCTAAGTTTTTTTGCTGACTAATATCTTCGAAAGAACAGAGATATTCAGTGAGGGTATTGTCACTACTCTCAATCACAGAGAAGTGCTGTTTTGTGGGGTAAACACTGCCATTGCTGTGGACGTTCCATAACTGACCGTGCCAATGTCCAGTTTTCTCTAGCGCCAACCAAATATCTTTATAGACTACCCTGTCGAAGAATGTACCACGGTTAACATGCGCTAATTGCTCACCAATAACATCTTTACTTTGAAATCCTGTAATGCTGCTAAATGCTTTATTTATTTTAATAATGTTACTGCGATTATCGGTAATAGCCATAGCCTGTTGAGAGTTTTCAAAAATACTATTAGACACTTGTAATCTTTGTTCTGTTTCACGTTGCTTGGTGATATCAGAAATCGTGCCAATCATATGCGTAGCTTTATTATTGTTGTCTCGAATTACTTTTCCGTGCTGCTCTACTAAGATCCTGCTGCCATCTTGACGAATTATTTGATGTGTTCGATGATAAGGGCGATCGAAAACCACTGCCTCGTTAATGGCATTGCCTACGTCTTCACGCTGATCACTTGGGATGTGATTCATCACTGACTCATTGGTAACGGTCTCGGCAGAGACATCAAAGCCATATATTTTATACGTTTCGTCTGACCAGATTAACGTATCGGTGGAAAATTCCCACTTCCAACTACCTAATTCTGTCATTTGCTGGGCATGAGTAAACATGGCGTGTTGCTGTTCCATCAAATTAACTAGCTCAAGTTGTACTGTCATATCACGTAATGTCACAATCACCGTATCAGTATTATCGCCGTATTGATGATGAATAAAAAATTCAATGGGTAACACTTGCTGATTGACGTCGATATGAATAGGGGGATTTTCGTTGTCATTTATTTTTACGTCGTTACACCGGAGGGCTGTAAAATTGGCCCGTTCATCAGGCACAACGAATTGTTCTAAATGCATTGATTTTAATTGTTCACGAGACAAACCTAACATATTACAAGCTTCGCTATTAGCATTAATAATGTCCCCAGCACGGTTTAATACGACGATTGCCATTGGTGAAAACTTAAAGAAATTGGCCATGGCATCATTAGCATTATGCTTAAACAAAGGGCGGCTCATCAATTGAGCGAATTGACGATATAGGCTCACCGTAAACGCAAGCAATAGCGGTAATATGGCGATAATAACTAACGCCGACATCAATAAACTAAGCAGCAATTGATTGATTATGTCGACACTTGTTTGGACATGAGTTGAAGCGGCTTCTTGCAAATTATTAATAGCCGTTGTCGCGTCCCTGGTACGCATTTGGCTGAGTAAAATACTGATTTGAGCATGATGTAGTACTGTATCAAGTTGAAAAATCAATTGAAATTTATTGCTAATTTGTTCGACGATGTCGCCAATAATAACTAAGGCTTGACCTTCTTCTTCGGTAATGTAGTCGATAGATTGATACGCTCTAACACTCGCTAACGATTGGTCAAATGAGCGTTCAATATTCTCACGCAACTCGCTATTAGGTTGCTGTAACAGACTTTCAATTTCATGAATAATGCCATGATTCATCAGGGGAGATTCAATCGTTCTTAATAGAGAAGACTTTGTCTGTGCCTCGACTGAAAAACTCTGCCACCGCTCATGGAGAATGTTAGCCTGGCTGGTTATTTTAACCATAACAGCGATAATAACCAGCACCCCTAAACAAGCTGCGATGGTGCCAACATGTTTAAATATGCTAGACGACGGGGCATTTGTTAAGTTTTTCATAGTATCCTTACCTAGAGTGTATTCAACGAATCCTTCGTTTTTAAACGATAATGATTTGGAATAACCAATGAGCCGACATTGTGTGGTCGAAATAATGGCATATTCTATATTGGCGGTGAGCGCTATCATCTTAGCGCACCGACTCCATAAAACCGATAAACGGGGTTGTGTTGATCAAAATCATTACCAACTTACCGCATTAAGTAGTTAAAAAGCAATCAATTTATTCTTTAAAAGGGCCGTGAAATACGTGTCTATTGGCTTTCAAAGTTATGCTTTCATAAGCACCGCTTATGTATAAATTGATGTTTGATTTTAGGTACTGACGAGCTTATTCCAACGGTTGGGTAGGTGATGGTCGTTGAACGTCACTACCTTGTGCCGCAGGTAACGTTATTATTTCAATAGGATGTTGCACTAAGGAGTCAATCCTAGCCGCAATTTCTAATGGCTGCGGTGCTAATCGCGGCGCAAGATCCATCGCCATTAGTGTTTCAAAATAACGCCGAATACTCGCTACATAATGCACGGCTTCTCTACCACGAGCAAAACCATGACGTGTTCTTTTATAATATTTTGATTTTTCTAATAGCGGTAAAATATGTTTGATGTCGGTCCAGCTATCGGGATCTTTTGCCATTTTTACTGCTAACTTTCGGGCATCCATTAAATGACCATAACCGACATTATAGGAAGCCAATGCAAACCAAATGCGTTGCTGGAGTGGGATACTATCGGGTAATCTATTAAGAATGGTCGTTAAATAAATAGCACCACCTTTAATGCTTTGCTCTGGATCTAAGCGGCTTTTAACCCCAACTTGTTTTTCGGTGGGCAAGGTTAACATCATCATACCCCTTACGCCTGTTGGTGACCTGGCTTTAGGATTCCAATGAGACTCTTGATAAGAGACAGCCGCCAGTTGTTGCCAGCTTAGTTCACCACAATAGATTTCAAATAATAATTGATACTTTGGCAGTTTTTTAGCAATAGCCTTAATAAAAGCACGTGTGTCGACATAGTCAAAGCGTTGTACATGGCCAAAATACTTCTCTTCTAATTGAGCTAATTGACCATCGACTTGATGTTGTCCGAAAAAACTAATGACTTCACTAAACAACGAATCATCAGTTTTGTTGCTCATTGCCCAGGCGATAGGGCTGTTCTTTTGTAATGTCATGGCAAGACTTATATCTGGATATATGCGCCGATTACGCGCCAATACGGTGGAATCAACCACGGTATAATCAATACTGCCATCAATCAGTAACTTCAATAGTTGATCAGGGTCCTGTTTACTGGTTGTGTTCCACACAAGGTCAGGATGCTGCTCTTTGAGTGCTAATAATGTCTCATGATGACTACTGCCGGCAATCACGGTGAGATTACCGATCAAATCAGCAATCTTACGCGGCCTTTTTTGCCCTTGCTTGTAAACAAGTTGCTGTGATACTTGATAATAAGGAGGACCAAACCGCATCCGTTTTAAACGCGCCTCGGTTACAGACAAACCCGTGGTTAAAATGTCGATGGTATTATTATCGAGTTGTTTAAACAGGTTGTTAAGATCACTGCTCGCCACAACTTGGAGTTCGACGCCGAGTTTTTTGGCGAAATTTTTGGCGAGTTCAACGTCCATGCCAGTGGATGATTTTTTGTCAGAAAAATAGCTAGCGGGGCTATATAAGGTACCAACGATTAACGTATTGCGTTGTTTTACGGTGTCTAATTGGTTGGTGACCAGCGGCGGCGTGCAGCTCGCCAAAAATGTGAGGGTAAATATAAACGCTGATAACCTAATCATAAATATTGTAGTGTGTCTATTTATCAATATGTTAACTCCTATGGTTGGCCTGACTTAATCATCTTTTTTAGTTATAGCAGATGTTTATATGAAATACGATGTGAGAAATATCACAGTAATGGTTAAATTTGTGATCGGTTTCACTTATAATAGCGCGCAAATCTAGTCCATCTTCTCTTAAATTGGTGAATATCTCTATGGAAATCCTTCGCGGAGCCCCGGCCCTTTCAAATTTTCGTACTAATAAATTATTAGAAAGCGCGTCTCAACTTTCGTTACCGGTAACTAATATTTACGCAGAGTTCATGCACTTTGCTCACTTAAACGACTCGTTATCAAGTAATGAGTTAGAGAAACTAAATAAGTTACTGACTTATGGACCAACTATTGCTGAACATGCACCAATTGGTCAACTTTATTTAGTCACACCACGTCCGGGTACTATTTCACCGTGGTCGTCAAAGGCGACTGATATTGCGCATAACTGTGGCTTAAGTCAAATTAATCGTTTGGAGCGCGGTATTGCTTATTACGTGGAAGGCGAATTAAGCCAAGAGCAACAACTCACGTTATTGCCATTACTATATGATCGCATGATGGAAATGGTTAGTGACAACATGGACGCGGCGCAGCAACTGTTTGTTACTGCCGAGCCGGGCACCATGCGCAGTGTTGACGTTTTGCAAGGCGGCAAAGCAGCCTTAGTGATTGCCAACGTTGAGATGGGGCTAGCCTTAGCCGATGATGAAATTGAATATTTGGTCGCATCTTTTGTCGAACTAGGGCGTAACCCTAACGACATCGAATTAATGATGTTTGCCCAAGCAAACTCTGAGCATTGTCGTCATAAGATATTTAATGCCGATTGGACCATTGATGGCGAAGTGCAAGAAAAATCATTGTTCAAAATGATTAAAAATACTTATGAGACACACCCTGAAAATGTATTGTCTGCTTATAAAGATAATGCGTCGGTGATGGTTGGCTCTAAAGCTGGACGTTTCTTCCCAGATCCTGATACCTGTGAATATGGTTATACCCAAGAAGATATTCACATTTTAATGAAAGTAGAAACGCACAATCACCCAACGGCTATTTCGCCGTTCCCTGGTGCAGCGACAGGTAATGGTGGTGAAATTCGTGATGAAGGTGCTACCGGACGTGGCTCGAAGCCAAAAGCTGGCTTAAGTGGCTATACGGTGTCTAACTTGCGCATTCCTGGTTTTGAGCAACCTTGGGAAACCGATTTTGGTAAACCCGATCGCATAGTGTCGGCATTAGACATTATGACCCAAGGTCCATTGGGCGGTGCAGCATTTAATAATGAATTTGGTCGACCTGCGATCACTGGTTATTTCCGTACCTTCGAAGAAGAAGTTAAAAGTCATAACGGCGTCGAAGTACGTGGTTATCACAAGCCAATCATGATTGCTGGTGGTTTGGGCAATATTCGTGGTCAACACGTCCAAAAAGGTGAAATCCCAGTAGGCGCTAAATTAGTGGTTTTAGGTGGCCCTGCGATGAATATTGGTCTTGGTGGCGGCGCAGCCTCATCAATGGCGTCTGGTCAATCGGCTGAAAACCTAGATTTTGCTTCTGTGCAACGTGAAAATCCAGAAATTGAACGCCGTTGTCAGGAAGTTATCGATCGCTGTTGGCAGCTGGGTGAAGACAATCCTATCGCCTTTATTCATGATGTTGGCGCGGGCGGCATCTCTAATGCATTCCCAGAGTTAGTTCACGACGGTGGTCGTGGCGGTAAATTTGAAATTCGCAATGTACCAAACGACGAGCCGGGTATGGCACCACACGAAATTTGGTGTAACGAGTCGCAAGAACGCTATGTCATGGCGATCCCATGTGAAAAGTTAGCGCAGTTTAGGGAAATCTGTGAGCGAGAACGTGCCCCGTTCGCTGTTGTTGGTGAAGCGACGCTTGAAGATCATTTAACCGTTACCGATAGCCATTTTGGCGATACACCCATTGATATGCCGCTTGAAGTATTGTTAGGGAAACCGCCTAAAATGAGTCGTGATGTGGTGACCCAAGTGGTTAAAGGCGATGTGTTAGATTTTAGCGATGTGACGCTTGATGACGCGGTAGTGCGCATACTTAGCTTGCCAACAGTTGCTGATAAAGGTTTCTTAATTACCATTGGTGATAGAACCGTGACTGGTCTGGTCGCGCGTGATCAAATGGTTGGTCCTTGGCAAGTACCAGTGGCAAACGTTGCAGTCACTGCGGCAAGTTATGATACCTACGCTGGTGAAGCGATGGCTATGGGTGAGCGCACACCATTAGCACTCATTAATTTTGGCGCGTCTGCTCGCATGGCGGTTGCTGAATCACTAACCAATATTGTTAGTGCACAAATTGGTGATATAAGCTTGGTTCAAATGTCGGCTAACTGGATGTCTGCGGCGGGTCACCCTGGCGAAGATGCTGGTTTGTATGAAGCGGTTAAAGCCATTGGCGAAGAGTTATGTCCAGCCTTAGGCATTACCATTCCTGTAGGCAAAGATTCAATGTCGATGAAAACACAGTGGCAACAAGACGGTGATGACAAAACCGTCACTTCGCCAATGTCACTTATCATGACCGCGTTCGCCGTGGTTAAAGATGTTCGCAATACATTAACCCCGCAACTGCGCACCGACAAAGGTGACTCAACATTATTAATGATTGATTTGGGTGCTGGTAAAAACCGTATGGGTGGCAGTGCATTAGCTCAGGTTTACAAGCAATTAGGTAATGAAACGCCTGATCTTGATAGCCCGGCGTTGCTTAAAGGCATGTTCGATGCCATTCAATCCTTGTTAAGCGATGGTAAATTACTCGCTTATCACGATCGCTCTGACGGCGGCTTATTCACCACTATGACGGAAATGGCGTTTGCAGGTAATACCGGTATTAACATCGATTTGGCGGCGGGTGACGTACTAACTCAACTGTTTAACGAAGAGTTAGGTTGTGTTATTCAAGTGCTAAATGAAGACTTAGTCTTGGTTAATACGGTGCTTGCTAAGCATGGTTTAAGCAAGTTTAGCCACGTAGTTGGTTCATTGAACAATGATAACGCAGTTAACGTCACTATAGGCGGTGAAGCGGTATTTAGTGCCGCGCGTAGTGATTTACGTAAGTTGTGGTCAGCGACTAGTTTTGAAATGCAAAAGCTGCGTGACAATCCTACCTGCGCCGAGCAAGAATTTTCCCTCAAAACCGATGATAACAATCCAGGGCTACACGCTAAGTTAAGCTTTGATCTTAACGAAGACGTTGCTGCACCATATATCATGAAGGGTGTTAAACCACAGGTTGCCATCTTGCGTGAACAGGGCGTTAACTCACACGTCGAAATGGCGGCGGCGTTTAGTCGTGCGGGCTTTAGTGCGAAAGACGTGCATATGTCTGACATTTTATCGGGTCGTGTTTCATTAACCGATTTTGAAGGCATGGTTGCTTGTGGTGGTTTCTCATACGGAGACGTATTAGGCGCTGGGGAAGGCTGGGCCAAGTCAATTTTGTTTAACGAGTTAGCTCGCACCCAGTTCAGTGACTTCTTTACACGAGGCAATACATTTTCATTAGGTGTTTGTAACGGTTGTCAGATGTTATCTAACCTCAAAGAATTGATCCCAGGCAGTGAGTTATGGCCACACTTTGTGCAAAACAAATCAGAACGTTTTGAAGCGCGTTTTAGTTTGGTTGAAGTGCAAAAGAGTCCGTCATTATTCTTTGATGGTATGCAAGGTTCTGTGATGCCAATTGCCGTGTCACACGGTGAAGGTCATGCGGAATTTACTAATCAACAAGCCATTGATGCGGCATTAGCCAGTGGCACCGTAGCGTTGCAATTTGTTGATAATCATGGTGCGATTACTGAGCAGTATCCAGCGAATCCTAATGGGTCTGTATCCGGTATTACCGCATTAACCACTAACGATGGCCGTGTTACCATTATGATGCCACATCCAGAGCGCGTATTTCGCACCGTGGCGAACTCATGGCACCCTGACGAATGGAAAGAAGATAGCCCGTGGATGCGTATGTTCCGCAACGCACGAGTTAATGTTGGCTAGTTAACAGTTAACAGTTAACAGTTAACTAAAACTAAAAAAGGCTACCTCACTCGGTAGCCTTTTTTGATCCCCTAACTTAACGGCCAGATAGGTATGACGTTAATTTTTTATCATCGCTCGAAATGCTGTGATGATGTCCTTAATGGCAGCTTCATGATAAGGGAAGTCTTTAATGTAATTTAAATTGGCGTGCATGCCAGCATTTGCTTCAAAGATAAGCAAGCGTTGATCATCTAAAATCGCAAAATCAATGCCAAAATATTCTAAGTCTAATCGCCGACTGATCTCATTTATGGCTTTAAGGTGCTCGGTCGTCAATACGCTGCTTATATCAGTCAGAAATTTCATTTCTTGTTGCTGTAATACATCATTATCTTTCATTATTTCATAACGCGACGAGCTGTGAATATTCCAATGCGGGCTCGCGATGGCATGGGCGGGGAAAATTTGACCATTGATCACAAACACTCGATATTTCCGGTAATAAGAATCAGGGCAGCGAAAATCGACAAAAGAGCATATGTTCATGGTTTTGCCAATTATCTTTGAGTGCAAATCGTCAAATTCAGCTTGTTGCGTTATTTTCACTAAACCAATGCCGGTACTACTGCCCAATGGGCGAATCAAAAATGGAAACTCCTGATTATTCAACAGACGACGATTACTCTCTAAATTGTCAGTAAAAGTGATGACATCAGCCGCTGGCATTAATAAATTATCAACGTCTTTAATTTTTTCAAATACGTTGATGCGGCTGCTATTGAGCACTTGCGCCGCCCCATTCATTAGTTTTAGATGACCAAAATGTGTTGATACTTGCACCAAAGCGTTGCTACTGGTCTCCGCATCAGCAATGCAGTTAATAATAACGTCGTAGTTAGGCAGTGCCTTGACTACTTCTCTGAAGGAATCTGAATCAGAGACAAATAAGCGACTGAGGTTGTAACTCTTAGCATTAACAAAAGTATGCACATTAAAGTGGCCACCATTAATGCTAAATGAAATATCTTTCTGGTCGATAAACGCTGAGAAATCGAGCTGCTCGCAAGCGTATAGTAATAGTAAAGATGGTTTGTTAGTACTGGTTTTCTCATCATATAATTGATGCAATGGCTGATGGGTTAAGGCTTGTTGAAGCATATCTTGTGCTGGTGTTTGTTGTTTCATTAATTTGTTGGCAATTGCGGCGTAAAAATAATCGTTAAATGTCTTTTCATTGTCAAGTTTTGCCAACGCTTGTAAGCATTTACTGCCTTGTTTTTGCATCAGGTAAAATCGAGCCTGTTGCATTAACATCACTCGATTATTGTTTGAGGCGCATACAAAGGCGTTTAATAGCGTGTCTATTTTAGCGTTATCTTTGTTCGCTAATGCGATATTAATGGCTTGCACATTATTGGCGATAAACGTCTTATCACTATTGTTCAAAGAGGTAGCTAGTGTCATATACGCTAAGCCATCGGCAAAGTGGCCACTCATCATGCTAAGTAACCCATAGTAATGAAAATAGTCGGCATTTGGCGATTGCGTATCAATGAGTGTTCTGTAAGCGAGTCGAGACTTCTCATACTCGCCTTGTTGCAATAAGGTAAGGGCGCTCTTTGGTGTAACGGCCATGATAAAAATCTTCCCTGAGTAAATAAGGCATTATTTTGGCGAATAATAGCCAAATATTCAAGTACTGTTCGTGAAGAGCAAGCCGTGTTATTGGTTTAGTTAGATTTCTGAATTGTGATCAATCGCTCATATTAACCATTAATCAATGCTCAAAGTCGATAAGTCATTCTAATTGTCCCATTAAATCCGTAGAATTTGTGTGGAGTTAAATAATATCCGCCAATGAGAAAATAGCTATGAATGTATTAACTGTTGATTATACTGCGACTGATGCGCCGCAACGTTTTGTTGAATCGTTACATCAAACTGGGTTTGGTGTATTGTCTAACCACCCAATTGCCAAAGAAAAAGTGCAATCGATTTATGATAACTGGTATGAGTTTTTCATGAGTGAAGCCAAACATGACTTGTTGTTTGATCCAAAAACACAAGACGGTTTTTTTCCTGCTTCAGTATCAGAAACCGCCAAAGATCATAGCATTAAAGATATTAAAGAATATTTTCATTGTTACCCTTGGGGTAAAATGCCTGAACACCTAAAAACAGAAATCATGGAATACTATGATTCTGCCAATGCGTTGGCACAAGAATTATTAGGTTGGATTGAAGAGTATGCTCCTGCCGAAATTAAAGCACATTTTTCGCAATCCCTACCATCAATGATTGATGGCAGTGATCAAACGATGTTACGCATATTGCATTACCCGCCAATGAGTGGCAGTGAAGAGCCGGGCGCAATTCGAGCTGCAGCACATGGTGACATTAACTTGTTAACCGTACTTCCTGCAGCGAACGAACCTGGTCTACAAGTTATTGCAAAAGACGGTACTTGGGTTGATGTACCATGTGATTTTGGCAACTTAATCATTAATATCGGTGACATGTTACAAGAAGCGTCTAAAGGGTATTACCCGTCGACAATTCATCGTGTGATTAACCCAACGGGTGAACGCAGCACTAAATCACGTATCTCATTGCCACTATTTTTGCATCCAAAACCTGAAGTGGTATTGTCAGAGCGTTATACCGCGGACAGCTACCTAAACGAACGTCTTCGTGAGTTGGGTGTGAAATAATTTCACGTTTGAATGTTGAAACATCAGTTTGATTAAAAAAGGCGCATCTAGCGCCTTTTTATTGCCTGTAATAAAAGATAAACCCAACCCGACTATCGACACTATTTATCCGCTTAAAATATCTGTATTTTGTCATCCATATTCCCTCTATGTCAGGCCACTACTCAGCCTTAGGTATTTATGTCATTGATTTGTTGCAAGCATAATAGTTGGAATACGTCATAGCCTCTTGTCAAAGATCGACATTTCTCATAATATTTGATAACTATTTTTACAATAGATGTTGAAAATTCTCGAATTATCCCAATATCTTAAAAGACTATTTGTGGATCCCAGTTAAGAGAGAAATACATGCCATTAGAGCGCTCAGAACGCATTGATATTCCAGTTTTACCGTTACGTGATGTTGTCGTCTACCCACATATGGTGATCCCGCTATTTGTTGGACGCGAGAAATCGATCCGTTGTTTAGAAGCCGCAATGGAGCAAGACAAATTAATTTTGTTGGTTGCCCAAAAAGACTCTACTGTCGACGATCCATCCCTTGATGAAATTTACCAGGTGGGCACTGTAGCCACTATTTTACAGTTATTAAAGCTACCCGACGGTACCGTTAAGGTATTGGTTGAAGGTAACCAACGCGCACGTATCAATAAATTGTCAAATGATGGCGACTTGCTAAGCGCTGACGCGCAATATGTGGTGACCGAGCCACTAGAAGACCTTGAGCAGGAAGTACTTATTCGCACTGCCATTGGTCAGTTTGATGCTTACATTAAGCTTAATAAGAAAATCCCACCAGAGGTAATTACGTCACTTAATGGTATAGAAGACGCAGCGCGTTTAGCCGATAC
>JABSRV010000011.1:0-34352 GCA_013214905.1 Psychrobium sp.
ACACGTCGAGCAGGTACGAAAGTAGGTCATAGTGATCCGGTGGTTCTGTATGGAAGGGCCATCGCTCAACGGATAAAAGGTACTCCGGGGATCACAGGCTGATACCGCCCAAGAGTTCATATCGACGGCGGTGTTTGGCACCTCGATGTCGGCTCATCACATACTGGGGCTGAAGTCGGTCCCAAGGGTATGGCTGTTCGCCATTTAAAGTGGTACGCGAGCTGGGTTTAGAACGTCGTGAGACAGTTCGGTCCCTATCTGCCGTGGGCGTTTGAGAATTGAGAGGAGCTGCTCCTAGTACGAGAGGACCGGAGTGGACGAACCGCTGGTGTTCGGGTTGTCATGCCAATGGCATTGCCCGGTAGCTACGTTCGGAATCGATAACCGCTGAAAGCATCTAAGCGGGAAGCGAGCCTCGAGATGAGTTCTCACTGGAGATTTAATCTCCCTAAAGGGCCGTAGGAGACTACTACGTTGATAGGCAAGGTGTGTAAGCGTTGTGAGGCGTTGAGCTAACTTGTACTAATGACCCGTGAGGCTTAACCATACAACACCTAATGTGTTTTATGTTTTCACCTCAAAAGTATTCAAGAATACTTGTTGTAAAGAACGACTATATTTAAAGAAAGTATCAGCTTTCCAAATTATCTTTGGCTTGAAAGAGCGAGAGAGAGCAACAGTTTAGTCTAGTAACCATAGCAAATTGGTCCCACCTGATCCCATTCCGAACTCAGTAGTGAAACGATTTAGCGCCGATGGTAGTGTGGGGCTTCCCCATGTGAGAGTAGGTCATTGCTAGACACCCATTCAGAAAAAGGGCCCAGTCGAAAGACTGGGCCCTTTTTCGCATGTGTCTAGCAATGACCGGCATGATATTGACTATTCCAACGCGCCCGTCGCTGACGCAGTCAGTGCAATCCACTCACACGGTTGATCTGGCACAGAGACGGCCATTGCTGTTTGCCACGCGCGCGACACTTCTTTGCTTTTTCTTTTGTTTTTTCGTCGCTGAACCGCAACCGATTCACACGGTTGATCTGGTACAGGGACGGCCATTGCGACTAGCCACGCCGCACTTCTTTGCATCTGACCTTCATTAAGAATTTAGGGATACCCTAGCAGCTAGGACTAGTATGATTTTAACGCTAGGGAATATTTAATTAAAAATCCACTTCATCAATTTGAAGTGGCTTTTATGTGAAGCTCTATTTCTAAAGTATTAGGTCAATAGGTAGCATGTCGTCCTGGTCGAAAATATTATTGTCGGGTACGGTGACCCAAGGTTGCTCTGAAATGAGGATTCCGGATATCCCTTCGTTGATAAGCTTGTCTTGATCTGATAATTCAAATTTGTCTAATGTTGAGGTGGATTCAGGCACTAAATCTGAAAAATTTAGTGCTAGATAGTGTGCTAGATTATCATCAGAACTGTCTTGTAATAACTCATTAATAGGTAGGTCAGCTAATTCTTGGGCCATTTCGTCTATTAGGCTGTCAGCATATTTAGTTTGTTGTTGCTGCTCAAAACTATCCTTATATCTTGAAATCAGCTTATCATCATCTAAGCCCACAATAACTGTAGACGTTAAGTCATCGTACTCATATACCACATCTTCGTATGAAAACCAAACGTCTGCAATTTGTTGGCTCTCACCGGTATTGTCTAAATAACTACCTACTAATCCGATGGTATTACCATTATCTGTCTCGGTGGAATGAGAATATGTCAGTGCTATTTCAGAGACATCGGCCTCGCTTAGAGTTAGTAATTCACCATCTTGAGTTATGCCGTCTGAATTTTTGTCTTGCCATGCCAATAGTTCTGCCCATTGGTCATCTAGCGCATTAATCACTCCATCATTATTGGAATCAAATTCAGCTAAAACATCAAAACCGTCAATGGCTTTACTGCCATCATTTTTTACAGTTTCTTGACCGAATAATTCAGTGGCGTCGTTTATAATGCCATCGTTATTGATATCTCTTACTAATAACCCGTCATCGGTATTAACCCAACCAGTTTGGTCATTATCTCCGTCGGCATCAATATCGAATTGGACACCTTCACTATTAACTAACGTCTCAATACCGTCATTATCTAAATCTAGAACTAAGGGGGAGTTCATTATTACATCATGATTGTTCCAGCTCGGTGATTTGTCAAACATATGACCCCATCCTAAATTTTGGGTGGCAAATCCTGGCGCCTGAGCTCTTGCATTTTCATTTTCATTATCACTATCTATTAACTGCACATCGATGGCTATCGTTTGCTCTGTTTTTAGGCCTACATCATCTTCCACGACTATTTTGACTGATGCAGTACCGAAATAACCGGGAGTCGGAGTATAGACAATATTGTTTCCTGAAAAAATGACGGTGCCACTGCCACTAAGTAACGTGACGCTGCTGTTGTTATCTTCATCGCTTATATCGGCAATGGTCAGTGCAACGCCTTCCTGGGTTGTCGTTACTATATTATTAATTAATGGCGCTTCGTTGACATCTCCGATGTTGACGATGAACTCTTCAATCGAACTGCTTAAATCGGTTAGGGTTCGTTTGATGAACACGGTTTCTACGGTTTTATTTTCATAATTAATTTGACTATTATCACTTACCGTTACAACACCAGTGATAGCATCAACCCTAAAAGGGCCACCGATGATAGGGTCACCACTGGAATTAACTATTGAATAGGCTATATTAGACTCATTCAAATCATTTAACGCCGCATGGATACCTGCATCCATACCGTTTGCTACGTCTTCCGCTAAATCTTGCGTAATTAACGTGACATCATTAAATGCTAATTGTTCAAAATTAGAAACCTTACTTTGAATCGTGCCTGTATTGGCATTCCAAGCGCTGAGTGTGATATTTAAACGAATAGCATCATGATCTGCACCGCCATCAACCGTGCCAGTGATATTGCCGCCAAGTTTAAAGTAATCTTGCCCTGCACCAAGGTTAGCCGTTGCAAATACATTGGTGGCAACAATGATGGTGTCGTTACCTGCCCCGGTATTTAATAGTTGTAAGTTAGAAGCGCCATATCCTAAATGAGTACCAATGGTGATGGTGTCATCACCGCTGCCAGTGCTGAAGGTTTTTATGCCCGATTGACCCGTAGTCGTAAAGGTATTGTCACCATCACCCAAGTTGATAATGTTGCTGTTGCCCCATGAGGTTAAATTAACATTGACAATATCATTACCCGACCCTGCGGTAATACCATAAGTTGTTGAACCAACAGTTAATACGTTATTGCCTTCACCTAATTTAGCGTCAGTTAAAATTCCACCTACGGTTACCGTATCTTTGCCACTACCGCCGATGACATTAGTTAACGAGGTGCCTACGGTTAATGTGTTCTCACCATCGCCTAAATGTACCGTTGTGGCGGAGGTGCCTATTGTTACCGTATCGTTACCATCACCAACATTAACGGTGCCTGATGCAGCGCCGGTTAAGGTAAAGCTATTAACACCATTACCCAAGTTAACCGTGGTGCCAGATGTTGCGGCTGAGACTGAATCGTTGCCGTCTCCAGCGTTAAATATGCCTGCGATATGACCTGCTGAGGTAAAGGTATTATTACCCTCGCCCAACGTGACGGCTGCAGTATTAACTTGCACATGCACTACATCATCACCCGCGCCAGTGGTTAATGCGCCACTAATGGAACCGGCCTGAATATCTATCGTATTATTGCCACTAGCCGTCGTTAAGATGCCTGTCATATTACCGGCAGTTAGCGTAAAGCTATTATTACCATCACCCAGATTAACATTAGCAAAAACCTTATTACCAACTAGTACCGTATCATCACCAGCACCGGTGTTAAATGCCTGTAAGTTAGAGCCGCCATAACCTAAATTTGTGCCTATTGTAATGATGTCGTTACCGCTGCCTGTACTGAAGTTTTTAATACCCGATTTTCCTGTGGTAGTAAAACTATTGTCTCCATCGCCTAAATTGATAATATTGCTATTACCCCATTCAGTGGAATTTACATTAATTGTATCGTTACCTGCGCCAGCAGTGATGTCATAAACAACGGCGCTAGCCGTTAATGCATTATCACCTTCGCCTAAATTCACATAGGTAATTCCGCCAACAACAGTCACTGTATCGTCTTCACTGCCTGTTACTATATTAGTTTGCGTGGTAGTAAAGTTATGACTTAGCTGTGCGTTTTGCTCAACAATGTCCGCACCAGCACTAAACTTAATGGTTTCAAAATTAAGAACCATATTCTGAATGTTGTTTTGATTGTTCAACCACTGTGTTCTAGTCATATTCAAAGTAATGGTGTCGTCACCTGACTGACCATCAATAATATGATTTACCGTACCATGAATAGTTAAGCTATCGTTGCCATCACCAAGGCTTATATTAGCCTTAGTTGAACCGTCAATTAGAACATTGTCATTACCTTGACCAGTAAGAATGGCCGCCGCATCACCGCCAATGGTGATGGTGTCATTACCACTACCCATGTTGATGGTATTAAACGTTTCGCCAGTCACCGTTATTGTATTATTACCATTGCTAGCGCTAATGTCTCCAAGTACATTTTGGCCAATATTTAATGTGTCATCGCCACTTCCTAATGCAATGGTGTGATTATTATCACCGCTAATGATCACTGTATCGTTACCAGCTAAGGTATCAATGCTTTCGGTAGTGGTGCTGAGTGTTAATGTATTATCTGCATTATTTAAAGGCTCTAGAACGGCTTCTTCATAATCAATGAGTTGCGTCGAATCATTAAAATTAATGATCTTGAAATTTAGAACATTGCTTCGAATGTTATTTTCATTGGCTAACCACTGCGCCTGTGTAATGTTTAAGGTAATAGTATTGTTACCGCTACCACCATCAACCACATTATTTACGCTGCCACCAATTATGATGGTGTCATTGCCGCCACCAAGTTGAATATTGGCGGTAGTCGAGCCAGCAATATTTATCGTGTCGTTACCCATACCAGCGTCAATGGCGTTAGCGTTACCACCGATGGTAAGACTGTCGTCACCGCTGCCCAGCGATATAGCGTCATTGGCACTAAATGCAATTGTAATCGCATCATCCTCTGCTCCACTGATTATCTCTGCCGTTGCTTGACCAGCAACTGTTAAAGTATTATTGCCTCGCCCTAAATTAGTGACATGTTGTAAATCCCCCGAAATAGTGACGATATCGTTACCCGCTAGCGTGTTTATTTCCTGGGTTGTATGTCCGGTGATTACTACTGAATTGTTAGTATTGTCTAACGGCTCCATCACGCTTTCTTGGTAATCAACTAGTTGGCTACTGTCATTAAAGTTCAACGTTTTAAAGTTAAGAACCTTACTTCTAATGTCATTGGTATTGTCTAACCAATCTGCCTGACTGATATTCAAGGTAATTGTGTTATTGCCCGTACCACCGTCGATAATATTGTTAACCACACCGTCAATTCGAACCGTATCGTTACCATCACCGAGCGTAATATTATTAGTGGTAGAACCTGCAATGTACAGCGTATCATTTCCGGAGCCAGTATTAATGATGCTGGCATCACCGCCAATCGTAATAACGTCGTCGCCACCAGAAACATTAATATTACCTTGCGCATTCCCAGCGATAGTTATGACATCGTTTTCGTTACCTGAGTCAACATCACCAATGAGTTTGCCCCCTACCGACAATGTATTGTTACCCGAACCCAAATTAACTGTGCCAGAATTACCAGCGATATTAACCGTATCATTACCATCGTTGGTAGTGATAGTACGGCTAAATGAACTATTAATTGTAATGGTATCGTTACCGTCTGCGGTACTGAAGCTATCAACCAGCGTATCTACAAACGCATTATTTAAAGTAATGGTATCGCCATCGCTAAAGTTAATGGTTTCAAAATTCACCACCAATGCTTGGATACCGTTAACGTTGTTATCCCATGCCTCTCTTGACATATTAAGGTTAATGATGTCGTCACCTAAACCGCCATCTATGGTGTAATTCACCGCACCGGTAACGGTTATCTCATCATCGTTGTTGGTTAATTTCGCACCGGATATCGTAATGCCTTCAATACCAATATCAACTACTGCACCACTGTAGATACTGATAACATATTCAGCTTCATTGGTTGAGCCATCTGCACTGGTAGCGCGAACGACAATGCTTTGATTACCTTCGGCTAATAATGTGTTATTGCCAACGGTTACTCTGCCTGTGCTGCTATCTATTTGGAATAAACCAGCGGCATCATCAATAAGCTGATAGCTTATATCATCGCCGTCGGCGTCGGTCGCTAGAGACTCAATACCGACGTATGTGCCATTGGACGAGCTTATTTCAACTAAATTAACTTCAGAATCATTATCGATTACGGCGTCTATGGCATTGGTGGCATTGCCTACAGGAGTGGGTGCATTACTGCCTACCGTGATGGTATTAACTTGTTCGGTAAAAAACGAATTGGAACTTGTGGCGCGAATAGTGACTTGATAAGAATCATTTAATACACCGATCAAACTAGAGTCGGCAACGGTGACCACTCCGGTTATGCTGTTTATGATGAAACGGCCACTGGCGTTGTCGCTTAAACTATAAATCACTGAATTAGCAATGTCGTTATCAACGGCTAACGCGGTTACGCCAGTGTAAGCGCCTGTGACAGTATTAGCCGCAATAACATTGCTATCGTCTTGATCGCTATCGGTAACCAATCCTATCGTATTATTGGTGTTATTATCTAAAATTGTCGCCACGATAATATTGCCGTTAAGCTCAATCGTTAACGACTCTGTTGCTTCGATCGTATTGTCATTAACGGTCGGGATAATGATAGAGAAACTTGCAACGTTGCTGGGTACAATAAGTTGCCCACTAGGGACATCAAAGGTCACGCCATTACTATAGGTGAGGGGGGCCAAGTCAACATTTACATCGACGCCACTAAGTGAGAAATTAATGCCACTTAGCGTACTTAAGTTATCGAGCAGATCGACTATGACGGTAATTTCTTCCCCTTCTGTAACCGAACCTGACAGCGCTTCAAAGGCGATGTTGACGTTGGTTACTGGCCTGTTAGCTAGAATGTCAATGGTTACCGTGCTTTCGTTACTTGAACCATCGCTACTCGTTGCTCTAACGACGATATCTACCTTAGTAAACTCTATAAATAAGCTTGAACTAGCCACCGATACTAGTCCTGACGTTGCATCGATAGTAAATGCGCCACTAGCATCATCAATTAATTCGTAACTGACCACATCGCCATCTAAATCGATAGCTTGCATGCTTACGTGAATATCGCTGCTTGGAAGTGCATTGCCAGCTGTAGCATTGGCTTGCGTGTCAGTATCAACGAGAGCACTTATTGCATTGGTCGCACTAGCTGGTGGTCCAGGGTTGGTTGGAGCCGTAGCGCCCAACGTAATTGTAAAATCATTTGATGAACTTGAACTGTCGGGTCGAACGGCAACAACGGTAACATTGTAATTTTCGCCTTGGCTACCCAAGACTGCACCTGCCGCTACTGTTATCACGCCCGTAGAGCTGTCAATGTCAAAGCGACTGGATGAATCATCGCTTAGGCTATAAGTTATGTTATCGCCATCTAACGCAATGACCGAGGCTGTTATGCCAGTATATGTACCAGTAATCGCATTGTGAGCAATTACATTGCTATCATCATTATCGGTGTCAATAACTGTATTGCTGGCTAAGGCTTGCAGTTTGGTTATCGTATCCACCTCACTGCCATTATCTAAAGTGTCCTGCAATGCATTTTGTATCGCTGTCAAGTTACTATCGGTAATGCCGCCAATGCCTAAGCTTTCTAATTGTGCTTTGCTTGGCGTGCCAACTGTACCATTCGCTGCATCCATGACCGCGTTTACCGCGTCACTGAGCAATTGAATGCCACTGATATTATCGACGTCCGTTGAGTCTTTAACATCAATCACATCACCTAGTAGTGACGCCTTGACTGAGTTATCGATACCGGTAACGCCGATGTTGTTGTAATCCGCAATGCTAGGATTGGTGGCATTATCGTCTATACCGTTTGCTGCGTCTAAAATCACTTGATAGCTATCAACCAAGCTTTGAATCTCGCTGGTGGTATCAACGGCATCGCCATCAACATTTATGCTGTTAAGTGCATTATTAATTGCTGCTAGGTTATTGCTATCAACGTCGTTAACGAAGGCATCTTGGTAATCTGTTATTGCAGGCGTTGTAGCCGTTGCGGTATTGTTTTGCGCCGCATCGCTAATCATTGAGAGCGCTGTTGCGGCGTCATCTACTGCGCTGGTGACTAGGCTTTGTAACTCAACGAGGGTATCCACGCCGCTGCCATCATCGTTAGTGGCTTGCAGCGCATGTTGAATGGCGATTAAGTTGTCATCGGTGATACCGATAATGCCCAGACTTTCGAGCTGCGCTTTGGTTGGTGTATTAAGGACGCCTGCTGCCGTGTTCATCACCGCTTGCACCGCATCGCTTAGCGTTTGTATCTCACTAACGCTGTCGACATCAGTGCTGGCTTTGACATCCAGTACATCACCGAGCAACGAGGTTTCTACAACCGTATCCATACCGTTAACGCCAATATTGGCGTAATCGACAATGCTAGGCTTTGCTGCATCGTCGTCAAGTCCATTGGCCGCGTCTAAAATTGCTTGATAGCTATCAACCAGAGTTTGAATTTCACTGGTGCTATCAACGGCATTTTCGTCAATAGTAACGCTGTTAAGGGCATCGTTAATCGCTGCCAGATTATCGCTATCAACACCGCTAATGCCGGCGTCTTGATAATCGCTGATGGCAGGAGTACCTGCACTTGCGGTATCGTTTTTCGCCGCACTCGTAATGAGTTCAATAGCGAGATTTGCGTTGATAATCGCGGTATAAATAAGCGCTTGCAGCTCTTCAATACTATCGATTTCACTGCCGTCATCTGCGGTTTTTTGTAACGCGTTTTGCACCACAATAAGGTTGTCGTCAGTGATGCCGTTAAGGCCCAAGCTGTCTAACTGTTCTTTGCTTGGCGTGCCGACATTACCAGCCGCTGCATCGATCACGGCTTGCGCGGTATCACTTAATGTTTGTATTTCGTCGATAGTATCGATATCTTCGACATCTTTTTTGCCAATGATATCACCCAGCAATGCGGTTTCTTGTGGTGACTCAATGCCTACAACACCAATATTTTTGTAATCTTCGGCTGATGGGCGGGCTGAGCTATCGGTCGAGCCATTTGCAATGTCTAAGATATGATTAAAGCTATCGACTAAATCTTGTATTCCACCCGTTGTATCAACGTTATTGCCGATAATCGCGATGGTATTTAAAGCATCATTTATCGCGGCTAAATTGTCGGCGTCAACACCAGTAACGCCCGCATCTTGATAGGTTTCGAGTGTTGGTGTCGCTGAACTAGCCGTATTGTCTTGCGCCGCTTGTGCAATGGCTTCAATAGCCTCTTTAGCTTTCTGTGCAGCGTCATTAACAACCGATTGCAATTCATCAAGTGTATCGACATCGCTACCATCATCGGCGCTGGTACGTAAAATATTTTGTACCAGTAACAGGTTCTCGTCGGTGACGCCGGTAATTCCTAAGCGCTCAAGTTGCTCTTTGCTTGGAGTATCATGTGCTCCTGCTGCTGCATCCATGACCGTTTGTACCAAGTCACTTAACACTTGTATTTCAGCGACCGTATCGACGTCGGCTTGATATTTCGTATCGATGACATCGCCTAATAGAGAGCTTTTTTCGTTGCTATCTACTCCGGTAATACCTATGAGTTGATAATCTTGTGCATTGGTAACCGTGCCCGCGTTATCTATGCCATCTGCGTTATCTAAAATGCGGGCATAGACATCGACAATTTCTTGGATCTTGGTACTGGTATTAGTTTTGTCTGCGTCGACGGCAATGGTATTTAATACGCTGTTAATGCTGGCTATGTTACCTGTATGAATACCTGTAATGCCCGCGCGATCATAAAGGCTTATGGTCGGGGTATTATCAGTGGCACTATTCGCCTCAGCGATAAGACTGATAGCTTGCAATGCACTATTTAAATCGAGTATGTCGTCGATGATTGTTTGTATTTCGTTGAAACTGTCAACACCACTGGCGTCATCGCTTGTTGACCTTATTTTCGCCTGGATCTGAGCGATAATTACATCGCTAACGCCTGTTAATCCTAACGCTTGTAACTGTTCTTTTGTGGGGGTATTTAGGATACCACTAGCCGCGCCAATAACAGCTTGCACTGCATCGCTAATGATCTGTAGCTCAGGGGTCGTATCAATGGCCGCTGTGGGAAGTTGGTCAATAATTTCACTGATTAAGGCTAGCTCAGCAATGTTATCAAGCCCATGAATGCCTAAGTTTTGGTAATCTTGCTGTGTTGCTTGCTCAATGTCATCAGCAATACCGTCGGCAATCGCTAATAATTTATTATAACTATCAACAATGGCTTGGATTTTCACGCGGCTGTTGACGTTCTCACCGGCAATGACGGTGGTATTTAATACGCTATTAATGGCGTCTAAATTACCACTGCTTATGCCGCTGACGCCGGCGTCTCTGTATATTTGGACCGAAATGTTTTCTGCGGTTGCATCATCTAATTGAGCTGCTTGCACGATGGCGTCAATTGCTTGCGCATTCATCTGCACTGTATTGTTGATAAACGCTTGTAAATCCTCAAGACTAACAATGTCACTGCCGTCGTCACTTGACGCGGCTATCGCTGCATTGATTAGCGCGATATTTTCGTCGGTAACGCCAGTCAATCCTAATAATGTTAATTGATGCTCGGTGACTTCTCCTTCACCTTTGGTCAGCTTGAATAACATATCAATGGCCTCGGCCATCGATTGCAATTCTAAAAATTCATCCACTTGCTCTTGTTGTTTGAGATCGAGAATATCACTAAACAGAGAGGCGCGATTATTATCACTGATGCCCGCTAGACCAATCGCGCTATAGTCTTCTAACGACAATGAATTTCCATTATCGATATTGTCAGCGGTGTCTAATATCTGCTGATAAGCATCGACTAATGCTTGTACTTCCACTGCTGTGTTGGTGGCGGCACCTGTTAATTTTTGACTGTTTAACGCGCTGTTGATACTGCTAAGGTTATTGGTATTAACGCCAACAATGCCTGCGCGTTGATAGACATTGATTGCTGGTGTATCAGCGCTTGCATTATCCAACTGCGCGGCATCGCTGATTAGCTGCAAGGCCGCATTTTCATCGATAATATTATCGATAATTACTTGTAATTCATCAATCGAATCTACTTCTTGTCCATTGTCGTCGGTACTTTGTATTATCTGCTGGATTTGGGTGAGGATAGTATCGGTAATCCCGAGTAGTCCAATAGATTCTAGTTGGCTTTTGCTTGGTGTATTTTGTTGCCCAGTTGCCGCGTCCATGACCGCTTGCACTGCGTCACTAAGTGATTGCAGCTTAGTGACCGTATTGACATCGTTATTACTTAATTCGTCAATGGCGTCACCGAGTAACTGGTTTTTGGTCTCGCTGTCGATGCCTGTAATACCTAAGTTACTGTAATCTTGTTGGGTTGGACTCTCGTCGTCGTCATTGATGCCGTCGGCCGCGGCTAAAATTTTGTTATAACTATCGACAATGGTTTGAATTTCGGCAGCAGAATCGGCATTTTCACCATCAATAAATTCAGTGTTTAATACACTGTGGATAGCCTCGATATTTCCGCTGCTTACTCCACTAATCCCCGCATTTTTATAGACATCTATGGTTGGCGAGTAAATCGTTGCACTGTCGTATTGTGCAGCATCAGCTAGACTGTCTAGTGCGTCTTGGGTAGCGCTGATTACATTGTTGATTAATGTTTGTAAGTCATCTAGGCTCGCCACATCGCTGCCATCATCACTTGAGGCCGCCAGTGCATTATTGATGAGGATAATATTCTCATCATCCACCCCGTCAATGCCAATGGCTGCTAGCTGCTCTTGAGTCAGCGAACCTTCGCCCTTAGCGAACGACATTAGCGAGTCAACTATATCGGCTAGGGCTTGCAACTCGTCGAGTGTATCAATGTCAGTTTTTAATTTAACGTCGATAATGTCACCAAGTAATTCGCCCTTTAGCGCATTATCGATGCCGACAATACCGATGGCGCTGTATTGTAATTGGCTTGGTTTTTCATCGTTGTCATCACTGCCGTCTGCTACCGCTAAAATGACAGTGTAGGCATCGACGATGGCCTGCACTTCGGCAACCGTATTAGTGGCCGAGCCGTTTAGTGCTGGACTGTTTAATGCACTGTTTATACTAGCGATATTATTTGTGTTAACACCGTTAACGCCAGCATTCTGGTAGTTGGCAATGGTTGGAGTGCTATCGGTTGCATTATTATTTTCGGCAGCTTGGCTAATCGTTAATAACGCGGTATTTTCATCGACAACATCATCGATTAAATCTTGTAATTCATCAATTGAATCGATGCCGGATCCGTCATCATCGCTTTCATTAATCGCTTGCTGAATGTCTGCCAGATTTTCGTCGCTAATACCCGTTAAACCAAGTGTTTCAAGTTGTTCTTTGGTTGGCACGTTTGGGAGGCCAGTTGCCGCATCAAACACCGCTTGTGCGGCGTCACTGATCGCTTGCAGCTCAGTGACCGTATTAACGGCACCACTTGGTAATTCATCGATAATATCACCAATAAATTCGACCAACTTCGGTGTATCAATGCCATCAATACCTAAGTTTTCATAGTCTTGTTGCGTTGGTTTTACATCGTTGTCATTGATGCTGTCCGCCGCCGCAAGAATGGAATTATAACTATCAACTATTTCTTGTAATTCTGCGGTAGTATCAGTGTCTTGACCGGTAATTAGAGGATTATTTAGCACACTATTGATAGCATCAATATTACCTTCGCTAATACCGATAACGCCAGCATCTTTGTATACGTCTAACAGATCGTGCTCATCGGAAATCGCGTTATCTTGAGCCAATTGACTCAAGGTCTCGAGCGCGTCTTTGCTGGTGTTAAGAACAGGGTTTAATAAATCTTGCAGTTTGCCTAAATCGCTAATGTTACTGCCATCGTCATTAGATGCGGCGATAATAGCATTGACCACGTCAATATTGTCTTGCATTATGCCGGTGATGCCTAAACTTTCAAGTTGTTCAACGCTAACCGTGCCTTCGCCTTTTGCAGCGTTTAATAAGTCACTAACCGCACTGACTAATTGCTGTAACTCATCAAACGAATCAACGTCAGTTGGCGATTTACGATCAATCACTTGACCTAATAAATTAGCTTTGATTGCATTGTCTATCTCGGTCAAACCCAAGGCATTGTATTGCTGTTGACTAGGTGTTTCATCGTTATCAGCATGGCCATCGGCCGCCGATATAATCATTTGGTAAGTATCGACAAGTGTTTGAATTTTTTCACGACTGTCAAGCGCTGAGCCATTGAGGTTGTCGCTATTTAGTGCGCTATTAATGGCGTCAATGTTATTACTGTCGACACCAGTGATGCCCGCTTGTTCGTAATGTTCGACGGCAGGGGAGCTGGCTGTCGCATTATCTTGCTCAGCGGCTTTACTGATTAGCTCTACCGCGAAATCAGACACCGATACACTAAAAATAATGGTCTGTAACTTACCGACGCTGTCGATGCTGCTTGAGTCGTTGGCAGAGTTTTGTATCGCTAATTGAATGGCGGGCAAATTATCATCGGTAACGCCTTTGATGCCTAATGCTTGAAGTTGTTCCTTACTAGGAGTGCCCTCTACACCCTGACTTGCCGAAATAACCGCTTGTACTGCATCGGCTAATAATTGCAGTTTAGCAATAGTATCCACATCATCTACACGCTTTGCGTCAATAACATCGCCTAACAATAAGACTTCGCTGGCTAAGTCTATGCCAGTCACTCCAATGTGCTCATAATCCAGTGCTGACGCCATAGGGTCACCATCGCGTTGACCGTCTGCGGCGTTCAAAATGATGCTGTAACTATCGACTAGACTCTGTGATTCGACAACTCGACCACCTCTTTGAATCTCTTCAAGGGCACTCAACATAGCGTCCAGATTGTCTTTATTCAGGCCGTGAATTTCTTCGGTTGATTGATACTCCTGCAGCTCGGGAGTTACTATGACAGTCTTCTCCGTATTGAATGACCGAAATCCTGCAGCGGCTAATGACTCATGTTTATTCAGTTCTATGCTGGCATAAGAGTGATGTTGTTTATTTAAAGGGGAGACGGTGACCGTGCGCGTGTAGTCACTAAACGACGATTCGGTGCCAATGACATCTATCGTCGGCTCATCATTATTTTTTGCCAGTACTTCAATACTTGCATAGTTGATGGTTGTTTCGGAACCGTCTTCAAAGCGCAAAATTAAAATAGAATGCTTGCCGAGTGCTAGCTTGTCTCCGGATGTTAGATATATGCCAGCAATTAATGGAGTATCTGACGATAGGTTGTTTATATGGCCAACTACGGTGACAACAAAAGATTTTTTAGAAATTGAAATAGCTTTCACGAGCAATTACCTTCCTTGGTTTTTATACTCTAAATGACATTGGCCATTGCGAGTTAGAGAGTTGATACCGCTTGGAGGCTTGCTACGTCAAAATAAAAATGACAGTTTTGCAGCTAATAAACACGGTACGACAAAAGTTACATCCTGAAACTTTTATAGTGTTAATCGCTTATATTGCTTGCGATAAGAATAGAATTCAAGTTAAAGAGTGTTTTATCGTAAAAGGGCTGAAAAAAACCCGCGACTTATTTTTTAAGTGGCGGGCTTGGTATAATGTTGTTAATTGGGAGTGCGTATTAGTCGGTTAATCCACGACTTTTTAATAATGGTTCAATACCAGCGTCTTTACCGCGGAATTGACGATAAAGTTTTAACGCGTTATCACTACCGCCTTGAGATAAGATATTATCTCTAAAAGCTTTGGCGGTTTTTCGGTCAAAAAGGCCATTCTCTTCAAATGCTGCAAAAGCGTCGGCGCCAAATACATCAGACCAAATGTAGCTGTAATAACCGGCCGAATAACCGCCAGAGAAAATATGAGCGAAATACGTAGAACGATAACGCGGAGTAATTTCATTAATCAACCCAAGCTCCTTCAGTGCGTCTTGCTCAAAACTTGCTGTATCGCGAATTTCGCTATCTTCTAACGAATGCCAGTTTAAATCTAATAATGTGGCTGCCATATATTCTGTTGTAGCAAATCCTTGATTAAACTTACTTGCCGCCTGAATCTTATTAACCAACTCCTGAGGAATAACTTCGCCAGTTTTGTAGTGCTTTGCAAACATGGCCAATACTTCAGGTTGCAACATCCAGTTTTCCATCACTTGCGATGGAAACTCTACGAAATCACGTGGCACGGAAGTCCCCGTTTGTGAGCGATATTTACCATCAGACAATAACCCATGCAACGCGTGACCAAACTCATGGAATAAGGTGCTAGCTTGATCGAAGGTTAACAATGTTGGTTGGCTAGCTGTTGGGCGAGGGTAGTTTAAGACATTAACGATAATTGGCGTTGAATCAACACCATTCATGTTGTACTGCTTGCGATATGAATTCATCCATGCGCCGCCACGTTTGCCTGGGCGTACGTAATGATCCGATAAAAACAAACCGATATAGGTACCGTCCGCTTCAAAAATTTCAAAGGTGCGCACGTCATCATGATAGGTTGGTAAGTCGGTACGTTCTTTTACGGTGATACCATATAGCTTCTGTGCGGTATGAAAAACACCTTGCAATGTTGCTTCTAAGGCAAAATAAGGACGTGTTTGCTCTTCGTCTATGTCGTAACGCGCTTTACGAATTTTTTCAGCGTAATATGCGTAATCCCAAGCGGCTATCTTAAATTTACCGCCTTCTTTATCGACAACTTTTTGCATGTCAGCGACTTCTAACTTGGCTTTAGCCAATGCTGATGGCCAAATTTTATTGAGTAATTCATAAACCGCGTCCGGTGTTTTGGCTACGCGCTGCTCAAGTACAAAATGAGCGTGCGATTTATAACCCATTAACTGTGCTTTAGTAACTCGTAACGAGGCAATTTTTGCCAAAGTTTCTTTGTTATCAAACTCGTTATCGTTATTGGCACGGTTGGTATAACCGAGATATAACTTTTTACGTAATTCACGATTATTGGCGTAAGTGATAAACGGTGTAATTGATGGACGATGCGTGGTGAATACCCACTTTCCTGCATGGCCTCGAGATTTAGCGGTGTCGGCAGCTGCATCGATCACTGACTTAGAAAGACCAGACAAATCACTCTTTTTAGATATAACTACTTCAAAGCTATTGGTTTCGGCTAATAAATTATCACCAAAACGTAAGGTTAATTCTGATAGCTGTGCGTTCAGTTTGCGAATTTTATCTTTTTCGCTGCTATTTAACTTAGCACCGCTGCGCACAAAACCAATGTAGGTGTCTTGCAATAGCTTTTGCTGTGGAATGGTCAGATCTAGGCTGTTCTTTAATCTGTAAACATCGGCAACGCGTTTAAATAGATCGGCGTTTAGCGAGAGATCGTCTGAATGTGCAGACAACATCGGAGATACTTTTTTAGCAAGTGCCTTTAGCTCATCGTTTGTTTCTGCTGAGGTCAGGTTATAAAAAACACTAGAGACGTTGTCTAATAAATTACCACTGTATTCAAAGGCTTCGATGGTATTAGCAAAAGTAGCAGATTCAGGATTTCGGGTAATCGCACTTATTTCTAATTGTTGTGCAGCAACAGCTGCTTTAAATGCTGGCATATAGTGAGCATTATCGATTTTTGCGAAATCTGGAATGTTGTGCGGCGTATCCCAAGATGAGGCAAACGGATTGTCAGCCGCCAATTGTGCTGCTTGAATCATTTCGCTGTTATCAGCGATCATTGGTAATTTATCCGTATTGCTAGCGCTGCAACCTGTTAAGAGTATTGCTAATGCAATAGGTGCTAGAGAAAATTTTTTCATTGTACTTTATCCTAAAAAGTTATTTTTATTATCAACGAAGCTCATCCTACGGCGATTTTACGATTAAGTAAAACCCAAGCCTTGATGCAACACAATGTTTCACATTGGCGCGTGAACTCTGTATAATCCGCGCGATAAATAGTCATTGGAGAATACGGTGAAAAAGCAACAATCGGCCTTGTTTGAAAAACATGAGCATGCTCTGCAAAAAGAGTATGGAGAGTGTCCGACTTGTGGCGGTGAGTTACGTATTCGAAATTCAAAGCATGGCGCATTTTTAGGCTGTTCAGGTTATCCAACGTGTGATTATAGTCGTCCGTTAGTCGCTACCGAAACAATGGATGAGCAGGTTATTGAAGGTTCTAGTTGCCCATTATGTAACAACGAGCTAGCCATCAAAAAAGGGCGCTATGGCATTTTCATTGGCTGTACTAACTACCCACACTGCCAACACATTGAGCATGAGGAAGAGCAGAACGATATTGCTTGTCCACAGTGCAATAAAGGTCATTTGGCACAGCGCGTATCTAAATATGGCAAATCGTTTTACGCTTGCAATGACTACCCAACGTGTAAATATATCATTAATTACCAGCCGCTTGATCAACGCTGCCCCAGTTGCGATTGGGGTATTCTTATTGAAAAAAGGGGCTCGTCTGGTCGTCGAGTAATGTGTCCACAAAAGAGTTGTGGATACAAAGAAGACACCTAAAAACTTATTTTAATTTAACTAGTTAGGGAATAACCATGAACAAACCATTTGTTGCTATTTTGATGGGCTCCGATTCAGATTTTCCAATAATGAAAAGCACTGTAGAAGTTTTGAAATCGTTTGATATCACTGTCGAAGTTAAAGTGACATCTGCACACCGCACTCCAGCAGCGACTCACAGTTACGTCACTGATGCTGAAGCTCGTGGTTGTAAAGTGTTTATTTGTGCGGCAGGTCTTGCGGCTCACCTTGCGGGCGCTGTTGCTGGTATCACTACTCGCGCGGTTATTGGTGTGCCTGTGGACGCGGGTCCGTTACAAGGTCACGACGCCTTACTGTCAACAGTTATGATGCCTGCTGGCGTACCAGTTGCTACCGTGGCTATCGGTAAAGCCGGTGCTAAAAATGCGGGTTATTTGGCGGCACAGATGCTGGCGATTGCTGATGATGAATTGGCAATTCGCGTTAAGGCTGATCGTCAAGCAAACGCAGAAATCGTTTACGCGAAAGACGCCGCTCTGCAAGAGGTTTTAAAGTCTCTGTAATGGCAATTGATTTGTCATCGGCGCTCACCAGCCTTAAGCAAGGCCTGGTGATCGCCTATCCAACCGAGGCCGTTTATGGCCTCGGTTGCGATCCAATGAACCAACATGCGGTGCAAACGTTGCTTAATCATAAGCAGCGACCGGTCAAAAAAGGACTGATATTGGTCGCTGGCAGTTTCGATGAACTGGCTCCATATGTAGATCTTAGCAATATTTCTGATGTTATCTGGCAAAAAATCAATGCAACGTGGCCTGGGCCTTATACTTGGGTGCTACCCAAAAGTAAGCTATGTCCGTCATGGATAAGTGGCGAGTTTGATAGTGTTGCCGTTAGAGTCAGCAAACATCAAGTGATAGCACAATTGAGCAAATCTTATAAAGGCGCTATTGTGTCTACCAGTGCTAATCTAGCAGGGCAAACACCCGCGTTAAATGCGTTGCAAGTCTTTGCAATGTTTGGCAATAGCCTTGGTGATGTCATTGACGCTCCATTGGGAGATGCTAATAATCCAAGCCAGATTTTTGATGCGTTAACTGGTAAGCAGTTTAGATAAAGCAAAATACCGATGTTCAGATAGCCACAGTAATTGGTATAACATTAATCAAAAGATAGGAAGTCAAACCATGATCCAAAACGTCAGTGCTGACGCAGTCAAATCATATTTATTGGCGTTGCAAGACAGCATATGCCAAGCCCTAGAGACTCAAGAGCCGACCATACGTTTTCAAAAAGATAGCTGGCAGCGCGAAGAAGGCGGCGGCGGGGAAAGTCGAGTGCTGACCGACGGTCAGGTATTTGAACAGGCGGGTGTAAGTTTTTCCCATGTCATGGGTGATGCACTGCCACCTTCAGCAACTGCCGCTAGGCCTGAATTAACAGGACGTCGTTTCGAAGCGATGGGTGTATCGTTAGTGATTCATCCAAAAAATCCATACGTGCCCACTTCTCACGCCAATGTCCGATTCTTTATTGCGTATGCCGAAGGCGAAGATCCTATTTGGTGGTTTGGTGGTGGATTTGATTTAACGCCTTATTACGGTAACGAAGACGATTGCCAACATTGGCATCAAACGGCCAAAGATTTGTGCCAGCCATTTGCTGGCGATAAATTTGATAAATACAAAAAATGGTGTGATGAGTATTTCTATCTTAAGCATCGTAATGAAGCACGTGGTATTGGCGGTTTGTTTTTCGATGATTTAAATGAAGACGGCTTTGATGATAGTTTTGCTTTCATGCAAGCTGTCGGCAATGGTTTTGTTGACGCCTATTTACCGGTGGTTAAAGCCCGTAAAGACACTGAATTTGGCGAGCGTCAACGTCAATTCCAGTTGTATCGTCGTGGTCGCTATGTCGAATTCAATCTGGTTTATGATCGTGGTACTCATTTTGGCCTACAAAGCGGTGGTCGTACTGAGTCAATCTTAATGTCGCTGCCACCATTGGTGCGCTGGCAATATAACTACCAGCCGGAAGCGGGCAGTGAAGAAGCTATTTTGTATGAAAAATATTTACCTGAGCGTGATTGGGTTTAAATTAAGGAGTTTAATAATGAAAATCAAAACAATTATTTTAGCGTCATGCGTTAGTTTATTACTAGTAGCTTGCAGTAAGCTTAGCAATGAAAATTATCAACGTATTGAAATGGGTCAAGACTTTAGCGAGATAGAAACCTTATTAGGCACGCCAAGTTCATGCCAAGAAACAATGGGCTTAAAGCAGTGCCAGTGGGGCAACGAGCAGCGTAATATCGACGTTAAATTTGTGGCCGACAAGGTCACTTACTTCTCTAAGAAAGGTTTAAAATAAGCCTAATTAAATAAGTATCACAATGAAACGGCAGTTAAGTTGTGTTATCTGCTGTTGTTGCTGCAATGGGCTAAAAACCTTAGCTGTTTTTGGTCCATACGGCGTCTGACGAATCTGCTTTGCCATTGAAAATGACACATTGAGTTGTTGTTCTTCAAACCAAAGGTGCAATGTTTCCCCATCGAACTGCCATTGTCCTTGCTTAGTACTTAAAAAGGACTGGCCATCAATGTGCTGTTCTGTTTCTAATAGAAACATTTTTTCACTAGGGAATCCCAAGGTAGCGTAATTGCTGCGGCAATTTTCACTTTCGATATAAGCGGGCATTTTCTTTGCGGGATTGATATCGGGATGGCGCAAATAGAGCCCTATATGTCCTTGACTGTAAAAATGCTTATTTTGCCCAAAGTTAAGGCGCTGAGCCATTGAAAATCCGCTATCGAGCAACACATTTTGCAACGTGGAGATGTCACTAGGGGCTTGTAAGGGGTGGCTGGCGATTAGCGTATTGGGATAATGGTTGGGAATGTTACTATTTTCGTCGCTGACGAGATAATCAAGCTGTTCAATTTTATTTTTTAATTCAGCTAGTTGAATATTAGAGTAACCTTCGGTGATTAAGTGCACCGTATGGCTGCAGCCAGCCAAAAATAATACCAAAAGCAGCATTAAAGATCTAATCATTGTTGTCTCGGACAGTGAAAAACAACCAAAGATTACACGTGTAATCTTTGGTTGGCAATGATTATTATTAACTATTGTGCATGACATGTAGCTGTTCATCGCGCAGCCATTTGGTGCAAGTTTTAGGAGACAAAAGAGTCTGGAACTCTTTTGAACAACGTGAGTTGGCCAGCTATGCTGGAGAACTCACGGATGTAGTTCATAAAGCGCGGAGTTTATACGCATAAATGAGCACTTTCGACAACAAAATGGTGACAAATGGCAAGACATTGAATAGTGACGATTATTCTTCTACCAGCCACTCCATGGTGAAGTGTGCGCTATCGTCTTGTGCCAATTGCTTGGTTAGCCAAGGTAAAATCTCTTTCATTTGCTGTTCTAGTTTCCAAGGCGGATTGACAATAATCATGCCGCTGCCAGTCATGCCATAGCCTTCGGTATCTTGGCGAACACACATTTCGATGCGCAAGATATTTCGAATGCCTTGTTGAGTAAACTTGTTGCAAAAACGCTTAACCTGACTGCGAGATACCATTGGATACCATAAGGCGTAAATGCCGGTGGCAAAGCGCTTGTGCGCTGCAACAATACCTTCAATGGCATCATCGTGCTCTGTCTTTAATTCGTATGGCGGATCGATCAATACCAACGCGCGGCGTTGCGGCGGCGGTAACATGGCTCGAATGCCTTGGTAACCGTCGATCTTTTGAATTCTTACTTTTCGGTCGCCTTTAAATTCTTGTTTTAAAAGCTCTATATCGGTAGGGTGCAATTCGGTCAGCTCAAGACGATTAAAATTACCCATCAGGGTTTTCGCCACTAGCGGTGAACCTGGATAATAGGTTAGCTGACCATTGGGATTAAGCTCTTCAATAATTTCGAGGTAACTTTGCATGGCTTCAGGCGCGTCATCGGCTTGCCAAATGCGCGCTATACCTTCTTTATATTCACCTGTTTTTTCACTTTTAGGATCACGTAAGTCATAACGTCCCGCCGCCGCATGTGTATCGTGATAAACGAATGGCGTCGCTTTTTGCTGTAAAGCGTCGATGATTAATGTTTGCACTTGGTGTTTTAATACGTCAGCAAAATTGCCAGCGTGAAAACTATGACGATAACTTAACATGGGTATTCCGAAAATATAGATTTTGGCTAGTATATACCCATAACCAATGAAGATGCAGGTTTTGTAGCGCTCTAAAATACTATTTACGGCGTTGCGCTCAATCCCCATAGCCAGCTATGGGTCAATCGCGCGCCTTGTACATCGCATTTTATATCAGTTGCAAATGACCGATTTTCCATCGGCCATGGGTATAACTCAATGTATCGCCGTAAACATTGCAAAGTCAGCATTTCAACGGTCACCGCTATAATCTCTGTCTTACTATTATTGCTCGATAAAATCTAAGATGGCATGCGCAACGGCAACCGGCGATTCCATCGGTAGTAAATGATGTTGGGCTTCAAATTCAATAAATTTTTCATGAGGTTGAATCGTTTGCCATTTTTTCCACGCTGCGGTTGACAAAAACTCCGAATGCTCGGCCTTAATGCCCAAGGTTGGTATCGAAAGCTTTCGTAAATAGCGCCATGAACGTGGCAGATTTTGATAAAACCACGCTTCCCAGGCTTTAGGGTATGTTAAGTGCCATTGCTCATCGATCTGTTTCGTCCCGCCAATGATATATTGCCATAAGGCGGTATCGGGCAAGGCTTTAAAGGCACGTTTTCTGCGATGAAAATCAAAAGCTTGTTGCAGACTAGGCCACTGATCTGGTCTGTTTAAGGTTTTAGTCACCAATTTTATTTTTTTCATCATCGATTTGGGTACTATTCTGGCAAACTCGACCAAATAGCTTGGCATAAAAATAGGATCTAAGAATATGATTTTTTTAAATAAATCAGGTTCTTTAATTGCTGCTCTTAAAATAACAATACAACCCATAGAGTGTCCAATGGCGATCATAGGCTGTTTTGTTTCTGCAACACGGGCACGGGCAAACTTTAAAAAATCATCAACCAATAAAGGCCACTGATTTGCGGCGTTAGGATCTGATGTATCCCAACAAGGGCGCGATAATGGTGCCCATACAGTGCAACCTTTTAATTGCTGCAGCATAGGCAGGTAACAATGACTCGGATAACCATTAGCATGCACAAATAGGCATGGCTGGGTACCAAGTTGCAGTTTTAAGTAAGGAATATTTGTACTGTCGCAAATTTCGGTGTTTTCACTATGGGGCATGATCTGGCATGATACTCATAATTAAATTAAAAAAAGTTCATTTACAATGACACAATGGCTCGGCAATTTTCAACAGCAGCAGTTTATCGGTAACGCTGGCGTAACCATCAGCTGTGCCCACATGATACAAGCTAAACCATCTGACGCGTTGATTATTGTTAATGGCCGCATAGAAAGTTACCTAAAATATCAAGATTTGGCTAATGAATTTTACAGACAAGGGCTAAGTGTTTATATGTACGATCATCGAGGCCAAGGTTTATCGGGGCGTCAATTAAGTAATAGTCACAAGGGGCATGTCGATAGCTTTGATGACTATGTTGATGATTTAGAACTATTTATTGATAAGGTTGTCTTGACGCATAATAAGTTTTTTATGATGGGACATTCGATGGGCGGCGCAATAGCTTGCCAATTTTTATTAACTAAACAACATGTTATTAATAAACTCGTATTGAGTAGCCCAATGCACGGTATCATTTTACCAGCACCTAAGTTAATCATTAAATGGCTCACCAAACTCTTTATTGCGATTGATAGTTTATTGCACCGTGAACCAAGTTTTGTTATCGGCGGCCATGCTTATATTAATGTACCTTTTGCTGACAATGAGCTGACGCAATGTAAAACGCGTTATGATAATTTTCGTCAGATTTATCAAAACCAGCCACAAATTAAGTTAGGTTCTGTGACCAATCAGTGGCTGCAACAAGCGCTTATCGCCACCGATACGATATTGAAAAACGCCGAACAATTTGAGGTGGCCACGCTACTGCTACAAGCTGGCGATGAGAGTATTGTTGATAACAAGGCGCAAGATCGATTTGCAAATAGTCTGCCGCCATCATTAATCGACAAAATTTTCTTGCAAGGGGCGCGTCATGAAATATTGTTTGAACGCGACGAATATCGCCAACCGGCGCTTGATGCTATCTTTAAATTTTTCAACGCACCAACTAGCACACCAACAAAAAAACATAAGGCGATGACTTGAAACTATCTCATTTATTTGTTCTCAGTATTTTTGCTATTAGCTTACAAGCTAAGGCTGAGTCTATTTTCTCACTAGAGCAGCAACCTAATATAGGCACAATGACGGCGCAGTCATATACGCATCTTTGTGAAGTTGCTGACGGTACCTTGGCTTATTTAAACAAGGGTGAGAAGTATGATCCCAAAGTAATTCATGGCGGCAAGTTAAATCAATCTCTGGTTACCCTAACGCGGGTTAAAGAGACGCTAGCGTTTATTTGTCGGGTGGTGGCAGAGGACAAAGCACAAGGTCGAGAGTCACGCCTTGCAAATGCTGCGTTTATTGCGCAACATTTTACCAGCATTCGCTGGCGACCTAATAAAAAGCAGGCGGCACCATTCGCCCATAAAAAGCCTTTATTACAGCAAATACCCGACGACAAGATCTTGTTAACTAAGTATTACATTAAAAAAGCCAAAGGTAGTCCGATAAAAACAGCAGAGACACCACACGCCTTATATGCTATTCCTCATGATGAACAAGATCTTAGCCTAGAACAGGCTGAAAAAAATAAAAGCACGCTAACGCGTTTTCATTACACTAAGCAGCAAGTATTGAGTGGTATTTTACAGCGTAAAAAATTGGCCAAACCATTGATTTGGCTGTCTCGAGATGATCTCGAAGATACGCTAATGCAAGGCACGGTGAAGATTGAAACAGGCAATGATTCTGCAAAGCGTTATTACAATGTGCATCGCAATAACGGCATTGGCTATCAGCGCAACGTGAAAAAGAAACAGCAACAACGCTATTGGTATTTTAAGCAAACAAGCAGTGTGATGGGTTATGGTAAAGATGCTCATTATAAAATACCCATTCATCCACTGGTGACTGTCGCTGGTGATCTTGAATTTTTCGGCCTAGGTAAGTTAATTCTATTAACTCATCAAGGGCAAAGTCGCTTAACCGTGTTAGCGGATACGGGCGGGGCGTTTGCCAATAACCAATATCAATTGGATTACCTTGGTGGTTATTTTTTTAACTGGCAAGACTATATTAAAACCTATCGCCATTTCCCTGATTATTTCGAGGCGCGTTTACTGTTGCTTAAACCGCAAGAGATCGCAGTGCCTCAGTGATGAATAAAGCAGTATGGATAGCTAATCACAAAGTTGATATGCAGCGCGGTGAAGTCACTATTGCGCAAACCACGCGAGCGATCGAACCTCGGGCGTTAAGTGTATTACGGGTTTTAATTGCCGCCAATGGTGATGTGGTGACCCAACAGCAATTGTTAGATGAAGTCTGGGGTGAGGTGGTGGTTGCGCCTAATGCGTTGCAACGCTGCATAACTCAGCTTCGTAAGGTGTTTGACGATAATGCCAAACAGCAATTAGTGATTAAGACCCACCCTAAGCTTGGTTATAGTTTAGTGGCGACTGTATCTTCAGCACCAATCAAACATTCAATCGCTCACTACAAGCGTTGGTTAGGCGTATTATTTATGTTGGTTGCGGTGGGATTAAGTACCATTTATTACCAACAAGAACAGTCTGTTGAAGATCTCTCTTATACAAAACTGTTGCCATTAACCAGCAGTGATGCCGCCGAGCGTGGCAGCGCGTTGTCTGAAAATAACCTATCACTTGCTTTTATTCGCCGCATTAGTCAAAACAACGAACAACTTGTCGTTCGAGATATGATGACGGGTGAAGAACGTGTGCTGCTACAACATCAGCGTTTTAAAGGCGGCTTGTCGTTTGCAGATAATGGTCTACAGATTAGTTATGCCACTATTGAAACAATGCATAGGGTGAAGTGCTCGCGACTGATGTCCGTTAATATCGCAACGAAAATAGAACAACAATTATTAGGCTGTGATGACGCTTTCAACCACTCTCCGCAATGGCTTGACCCGCAACAGCTAATATTCATTCGCCAAGCGAAAAATGGTAACAGTGAATTGATTCAGTTAAATTTGGCTGACAGCAGTCAACAACACATTGGCGGCTTGCTCGGTAATGTTGAAGGTTTTTCTTACTCGAAAGAGAATCGAATCATCGCGCTAACAATCCGCCGAAAGCAGTCATCGACCTTGTTACTGGCTAAATTTGAGGGGCAATATTTACGGAGGATTAAGTCGTGGCCATTGTTGATGCACATTCCTGTTTATCCGCAATGGCAAACTCCATCGCGTATTGTATTAGCACATCAACAAAGCATTTTTTGGTTTGATCTAAATGGCGAACAAGGACAACTGTCGATTTTGAGTCATCAAGATATACGCCGACTATTACCTTATGATAAGCAAATGATTGTAGAGTTAGGCCAACGTGATATTGATGTGGTACAGCAGAATTATAAGTCAGCAGTTATTGATAGCGAGATTGTTGCACGCTCGCCAAGCATTGAGCGCTCGGCGCAGTTTAAGCCACATAGTGACGCAATAAGCATGTTGTCGCAGCGCAGTGGTTTAGCGCAAATATGGATTACTGACCAAGGTTCAGTTAAGCAACTTACTCATCATCACAGCGCTATCAATAGTTATCTATGGTCAAGTGATGGTCACCGCCTAGTTTATTTGGTTGGTGGAGAGTTGTTTTATCTTGACCTGAAAAACGGTAAAACTTCGGCGTTGTTTAAGCGCGATAAAGTGATACAGCTGATGCAGTGGGTCACCGACAAAACAGGTGAGCGGCTTTTGCTTAATGTGCTTAAGGACGATAGGCAACAGGTTGTCAGTTTGAATTTGAATGATTTATCGCTGAGCATTGAATATGACGGAACTAGCAATTGGGCACAATACAGCGATAACAACGAGCTATTCATTGATAACGAACAAGGCAATGTATTGCTGATTAAACAAGGCAAGTTACGAGCGATGCCTGCGTTAAATAAGATGAAGTTACAGTGGCGTTATTACTGGCGTCAAGGTCGGTTATATATGCAAGATAAGCATTTTACATTGTGGTCTTTTGATCCAACTACTGATCTAACTACAGAGCAATTAGTCTTGGTTGGTCAATATGATGAGCAAGCTATTATGATGACCGATATCTCACCAAGCAAGTTTCGCTTGCTTAGTGACAAATATATCGGAGACAAAACAGAGCTGATGTTATTGCGCTAAGTCTGTCAGCAAAGACTGTATCCAGCGCTGTCCATGGCCATTATTATTTTTCTTGGCAACCTTTAACGCTGTATTTAGCGTGTCTTTAGCGGCAGACATTTGCTTGTTTTGTTGCTGCGCGTTTGCGAGTCGGCTCAAGTAATAAAGGTTGTCAGGTTTGCTAAGCACGGCTTGTTGCATTGATGAAACCGCGGCTGAAAATTGTTTTTTTTGTATTTGCAATTGGCTTAAGTCGAGCATGGTACTGGCGCTAGACACCGCATAACCATACTTACGCTGCAATGTGGAAAAGTACTTTGTTACCGATTGACTGCCGCCTGCTAAAAACTGCTTAATGTCTTTCGGCTGACGATCTGCAAATAATCCCTCTAGCGCTAATGGCAACGCAGTGACAGCGGCTGTGTAATAGTTGATCGCGCTTAGATCGATAAAATGGGTGTTTTTCTTGTTAGCGCTTTTTCGCAGCGTGTTAAACAAAGGTTTGTTTTGCACAAAATCACCCAAGGTGACATATACATAAGGCGAAAGGTGTTTGTTGCTGCCCTTTGAGTTTGCTAAGACAGTTTGCAATCTTGTCACAAAATCAGTTTTGTCTAAAACCAACGCCGGATTAACGCTAACATAAGCATTGAACAACTGCGGCGCACTGGCCAACACTCCCAACGCAAGATTGGCATCGGTTGAATAGCCTTCAATAATTCTAAATGGCTGGGTTTTAAAGTGTTTATCAATATAGGGCAATATTTCCTGCTGCAATACTTTAATCGCCAGCGCGGTATCGATGCCAGATGCAGCGGCGTCTTTATGCTGCGGTGAGTCCAAGTCACGAATGTTGGGTAAACCAACAATAATCAACTTTGGGATCGGGCCAAAATCGATATGGCTTAACCAGTCTAATTGTTTTTGCATTAATGCCATGCGGCGGCTATCACTGTTGCTAAAAATAACCGGATAACGCTGTATGTTAGTCGCGTCATATCCGGTGGGAAAAATGACTGTTAGTTGCAGCGTTTGTTTGGTTAGTGCTGATTGTATCGACACCGTGTTGGTTCTTGCATCAGCGGCAGTATCTTGTGCGTTAGCGAATTGAACGCTAAGCAGCAAGGTTAAAGAAAGTAACAGACGGTAAATCATCTAAGCTCCGGGGGTGTTTGAATAATTGATATCAACATACCTAACTAATTGAAAATATGATTGATAGTTAGCTGATTAAAAGCTGATACTTTGCTGATGCCTGTCAAAAAACTGCTTATTTATGGATTTGTTTGGCGTTAACCTTGAGTCGCATCAGAAATAGCGAGCTATCGACCATAAAGCGATATTTTTCACTAAAGCGCTGTGATACATTAGCGATAATATTATTCACATAAATCAATATAAAACGCCCTTATGCAGACTCGCTCGCTGATCCGGATCCTAGGTCTATTAATCACTATTTTTAGCTCCACGTTATTGATACCTGCGTTTATTGCAGCCTTGTATAACGATGGTGGCGGTGTCGCTTTTGTGCAGTCGTTTATTATCTGCATTATCATTGGTTTGGTTTGTTGGTACCCAAATCGTCAACATAAACGCGACCTTAAAGTGCGAGATGGTTTCGTAGTAGTGGTGATGTTTTGGCTAGCGCTTGGCAGTGTAGGTGCGGTGCCATTTGTATTGTCAGATCAACCCGACATGAGTTTGACCGACAGTGTATTTGAATCGTTCTCTGCGTTAACGACCACCGGAGCAACGGTTATTGTTGGTCTTGACGATTTGCCCAAAGCCATTTTGTTTTACCGTCATTTATTACAATGGTTAGGTGGCATGGGTATCATCGTGTTAGCGGTGGCCGTATTGCCAATGCTTGGTGTTGGTGGCATGCAGTTATATCGCGCCGAAACGCCTGGTCCGGTGAAAGACTCAAAAATGACTCCGCGCATCGCTGAAACAGCTAAAGCCTTGTGGTATATATACTTTAGCATAACCACGCTTTGTGCTCTGGCGTATTGGGGCGCAGGCATGAGTGCTTTTGATGCTATTTGCCATAGCTTTTCGACCATTGCCATCGGTGGGTTCTCTACCCATGATGCAAGTATTGGCTATTTTAATTCACAGACTATTAATCTAATTTGTGTGGCATTTTTACTCATTTCAGCGGTCAATTTTAGCTTGCATTACGCGGCTATTATACGACCTAAAAAGATGCTGCGTTCTTATTTTAAAGACCCTGAGTTACGCCTATTTTTACTGTTCCAATTCGTTTTAGTGTTGATTGTTTTCGCCGTATTGTATAAAGAAAATATCTATCGCTCGGTGGATGAAGCGTTTACTCATGCGCTGTTTCAAGCGGTTTCAGTGTCCACTACCGCTGGCTTTGGTACCGAAATGTTTAGTGGCTGGCCATTATTCTTACCATTATTATTGATCTTCGCTTCCTTTGTTGGTGGTTGCGCCGGTTCAACTGGCGGTGGCATGAAAGTTATTCGTGTGGTTTTATTGTTTTTACAAGGCGCACGTGAGCTTAAACGCTTGGTACACCCCCGTGCTATTTATGCGATTCGATTGGGTAACAAAGCCTTGCCTGATCGCGTTGTTGATGCGGTATGGGGCTTCTTAGCGGCCTACACCATGGTCTTTGTAATCTGTATGTTAGCGTTATTATTTACCGGATTAGACGATATAACGGCCTTTAGTGCTACCGCTGCCGCGCTTAATAATCTTGGGCCAGGTTTAGGGGAAGTGGCCGCTCACTACGGCAATATTAATGATCCTGCGAAATGGATATTAGTGGTGGCGATGTTATTTGGTCGTCTAGAAATCTTCACTTTATTAGTTTTATTTACCCCTACTTTTTGGAAGAATTAGTCAGCACATGCCACATACTTTATTAATATATTCGAGCAACGACGGTCAAACAAAGAAGATTTGCCAGGCCATTGCCAGCGACATCGAGCAGGCAGGGCAAACCGTGCAATGCATCGCGCTGCAACAGGCTAATGATATTGATTGGCAAGAATTTGATAAAGTTATCATTGGGGCATCCATTCGTTATGGTCATTTTAATAAGGCATTGGCGACTTTCATTGCGCGTTTTCAAGAGCAATTAGAACAACGGGTGCACGGTTTTTTCTGCGTTAACCTGACCGCGCGCAAGCCCGATAAAAACACCCCGAGCACCAATGCCTATATGCGAAAGTTTCTTGAGCAATCGCCGTGGCGGCCGCAGCTTCAAGCGGTATTTGCTGGCGCTTTGTTGTACTCTAAATATGGCTTTGTTGATAAGTTCATGATCCGTTTGATCATGAAAATTACCGGTGGCAATACCGATACCGCGCAAGATATTGAATATACAGATTGGAAAAAAGTGAGTGAATTCGCCGCTATAATCACCGCGCAAGAGCAGTAAATTTATCATGGCACAATTATCGAGCTGCCAATTAATCGCCTCTGCTAATCAAAAGCATCGAGCATTGTTGTTATGGCTTGGTGCATTGATTTTGCTTGGCAGTGTGTTGGCTGGTCAATTATGGTTGGTAGTGATTAAGACCCAACTAATGCTGGTAAGTGTAAGCGGTATTGTGCTGATGACCATCGGCTTGTCTAGATATCTCGAACCTGCCAATAGTTTGAGTGTTGAGTCTGAGTCCTTGCGTTACTTTCACCGTTACGGGCAATGGTCGGTTAGTTGGCACACGGTGCAGCGGATCTTTGTTCCCAGTTTCCATTATCAGCTTGAGCGGCAAGACATCCCTTTTATTGGCATTAAACTCAATCAGATAGAGCAAATAGCTAACCAAGTATCCCCGCGCTTGGCCAGTCGATTATTGCATGAACAACGCGCTATTTTAGTGCTAGCAGTGCAGCAAGGCGATATCACGATGGAGCAAGCACAATTAAATTTCTCTCCGTTTAAAATGACCCAGGGTTATGAGTTAACCGGCCCAATCGCCGCCTGGATGCATCAAATGCATGCGCTACATCAAGCCTATGGCGCACACCTGTTCATTCCACTTAACTGCATTGAACAATCAAGTGATGAGCTGATTAAATTGCTAGAACAATACCGCCGTGCTTCTCTAACGCAAGAAGAGTAGAAATCAAACGCATAAAAAAAGCGCCTATACAGGCGCTTTGTTATTTATGTAGCTTGAACCGTTATTCTTTGACCAAATCTAAGAAAAACGCATATTGCAGTGCTGTACTATGAATACGTTTGAAACGACCAGATGCGCCGCCATGACCAGATTCCATGTTGGTTTTAAAGAGCAACACGTTGTTATCCGTTTTAAATTCACGAAGCTTAGCAACCCACTTCATTGGCTCAAAATATTGCACTTGAGAATCGTGCAAACCCGTCGTCACCAATAGGTTAGGGTAGTCTTGCGCCTTAACTTGATCGTACGGAGAGTAACGCAACATATAGTCATAATAGACCTTGTCTTTAGGGTTGCCCCATTCGTCAAACTCATTGGTGGTCAATGGAATGCTTTCATCAAGCATAGTAGTGACCACGTCAACAAATGGCACAGCTGCCGCGACACCATTGTATAACTCAGGCGCCATGTTAATGACCGCACCCATTAATAAACCACCGGCGCTGCCACCCGAGGCAAATACGTTGTCTTTGTTGCCATAACCTTGTGCAGTTAAGCCTTTAGTTACGTCAATAAAGTCGGTAAAGGTATTAATTTTCTTAAGTTTTTTACCATCTTCATACCAAGGGCGACCAAGCATTTGTGAGCCACGGATATGTGAAATGGCGTACACAAAACCACGATCTAATAAGCTTAAGCGGCTGCTAGAGAAACTAGGGTCAATGGTGGTGCCGTAAGAACCATAGGCGTATTGGTACAAAGGATTAGTGCCATCTTTTTTGAAAAGATCTTTTCGATAAACAATAGATACAGGTACTTTTTTACCATCACGCGCGGTAATAAAGATTCGCTCTGACGCATAGTTATTACTGTAAAAATCACCTAATACCTTGGTTTGCTTAAGCGTATCTTTAGCGCTGCTAGTCAATGCATAGTCATAATGCGTAGCGGGCGTGGTCATGCTTGAATAATACAAACGCACGGTGCTGTTATCCAATTCATTGTTGCCGTACATGCTCACTCTGAACGCGTCGTCGTTAAAAGACAATTGACGTTCTTCACCGTTAGATAGCTGGCGCACAGTAATACGGGTAAGACCCATTTCTCGTTGCTGGTATACCAAGTGATCGTTGAATAATTCAAAGTTGCTTAGTTTAACCTGATCATTTGCCGGGATAACATCTTGCCACTTGCTCTTATCACCTAATTGGTTGCTTTGAACTTTCATCAAACGAAAGTTAGTTGCCTGCCAGTTAGTACTGATATAAAACCAGTTTTTAAGTTTAGCAACGGAATATTCAATGCCTTTTTCTCGAGGAATAAAGCGCTGCGGTTTTGCTTTGGCATTATTGGCATCAATAATTGATACGCCAGCAGATTCGGTACTGTCGTGTGTAATGAAAATGCTTTCACCATCTTTCGACTTCCAAATGTAGGTGTAATACGTATTATCTTTTTCTTCATAGATAAGCTCATCACTGCTTTGCGGTGTGCCTAGAGTATGACGAAAAACTTGGTAACCTAATAATGTTTGTGGATCTTTGTGAATGTAATAAACCGTTTTGTTATCGTTGGCCCAAACCGTACGACCGCTGGTGCCAGTGAGTTGGTCGTTTAACATCTTACCGGTGACTAAATCTTTAAAACGCAGCGTGTAGATACGGCGACTAACGGTGTCTTCACCGTAGGCTAGTATGGTTTCGCTTGGGCTAGCGCTTAAACCGCTCACCGAATAATATTCGTGAGCAGCGGCGAGTTCATTGATATCAAGCAAGACCGTCTTGTTTTTACCCTTAATATCGTCGGCGCGAACATGCACTGAATATTCACTATCACCATGGCTTTCAGTCGAATAATAGTAATTACCTTGCTTAACCGGTACCGAACTATCGTCTTTTTCGATGCGAGATTTAATTTCTTCAAACAAAGTTTGCTGCATTGATTCGGTATGAACCATTTTAGCTTTGGTATAAGTATTTTCGGCGGCTAAATGACCTAATATTTCAGTGTCTGTGCGGCTGTCATCACGCATCCAATAATAATTATCAACACGTTTATGACCATGAATATTCATTTCATAAGGCACTTTTTTGGCCACTGGCGCGCTGATACTTGGCTTAGTATCGCTGTTACTACAAGCTGCGAGCAAGATCGCAGGCGCTAATAGCAAACTAAGTTTGCTGAGTTTTGAGTTCATTTAAAAGTCCTGTTTAAAATTATCTAATACCATTTGTATTAAAGAAGTGAGCAATTTTGTAACGAAGATAAACGAATTAGAGCAAGGCATTTATTTACGTATGTAGTTATTCTACAAAAAAAATAAATAACGCCGCTATCATTTGTTTAGACCGTGAAAAATGTTCAACTCTTGAATGCAACTGGTATCACAAATGCTTATAAGAAGAAAGCACTTGGAGAGAATAAGCGTTCGATATCACCAATATATTTTTTATTTATTAGAAACAAAATGACGTGGTCATTGGACTCTATTTTGGTTTTATCATGGGCTATGAGCACATCGTTGCCACGTACAATAGCCGCGATGGTCGCGCCCGGCGGTAGTTTTATGTCCATAATGCGTCGACCAACCACTTTTGAAGTCATCGAATCACCATTAGCAATGGCTTCAATGGCTTCGGCAGCGCCGCGTCGTAGGGAATAAACGTTACTGATATCACCACGTCGAACGTGAGATAACAAGGCGGAAATGGTGATTTGTTGTGGCGAGATGGTGATGTCGATATTGGTATCTTCCATCAAGTCTGCGTAAACACCGCGTTGAATCAATACCATGACCTTTTTTGCGCCCATGCGTTTCGCCAACATCGACGCCATGATATTGGCTTCATCGTCATTGGTTACCGCAATAAATAAGTCCGTTTGCTCAATATTCTCTTCGCTAAGCAGTTCGTGATCAGCGCCATCGCCAATAAATACGGTGGCATCGGTTAGCTGTTGCGATAAAATTTCTGCGCGTTTAGGATTGCGCTCAATAAGCTTAACGCGATGGGTTTTTTCGAGTTGCTTGGCTAGGCCTGCGCCGATGTTGCCGCCACCAACAATCATAATATTCTTATAGTGATTTTCGAGTTTTTGCAACTCACCCATCACCGCACGAATATGCCCGGTGGCCGCAATAAAA
>JABSRV010000011.1:34362-39244 GCA_013214905.1 Psychrobium sp.
AAATACCTCATCGTCGGCTTCGATAATGGTAGTACCTTGTGGACGAACCGGACGACCTTGACGAAATATCGCCGCCACTCGGGCATCAATATTAGGCATATGTTCGCGCAGTGCAGAAAGCGCGTGCCCAACTAAAGGGCCACCATAATAAGCCTTAACTGCCACTAAACTGACTCGGCGATCGGCAAATTGCAACACTTGCAATGCGCCAGGATAATCCACTAAACGCCGAATGTAGCCAGTCACTAATGTTTCAGGTGAAATCAGCTCATCGATGGCAAAACCACCTTTTTCGATAATGTTGGCTTTGCTTTTTCGGCTCTTTTTAGAATAAAAAAGTTGCTTGGCCATGCTTATGTAATCTTCATTACGAATACGAGCGATCTTGGTCGGCACTTGAAATAACGTATAAGCGACTTGGCATGCCGCCATATTTATTTCATCGGAGTTGGTGACTGCAATCAGTAAGTCGGCATCATCGGCACCGGCGTCGGCTAATACCTGAGGGTGCGAGGCATGGCCATGCACCACACGTAAATCGAGTTTATCTTTTAGCTCGGCCAAGGCGTCGCGGTTACTGTCAACAATGGTTATATCGCTATCTTCACCTACTAAGTTTTCGGCTAGACTGCCGCCAACCTGACCCGCACCTAAGATAATAATTTTCACTCGATGTCCTTATTCTTATACTATTTTCTGTAATTTTGCGTAGTAGAAGCCATCAACGTTATCTTCTCCTCCAGGGAATAGCTGCCAGCCTGGATTTTCAACGTTATCTTGCTCGTGCAATGGCACTAATTTAGCATCGCTTTGCTGCGCTAAAAACTGTTTGATTTGCCAGCTATTTTCTTCGGGCAATACCGAGCAAGTTGCATAAAGCAGTGTGCCACCAGGTTTTAGTATACGCCAACAAGCATTAAGTATTTCTTGTTGCAGATCAACCAACTGTGCTATGTCGCTATCGCGGCGTAACCATTTAATATCTGGGTTGCGGCGTATTACGCCCGTCGCAGAACAAGGTGCGTCTAACAAGATACGATCAAAGAGTGGCCCGTTCCACCATTCTTCAGGCGTGCAACCGTCACCACAAATCAATTGTGCGCGAAGGCCGATGCGATCAAGGTTTTCTTGTACACGCTCTAGTCGCGTTTGGTCACAATCTAATGCAACAACTTCCAAGTCTTCACATGATTCAATGATATGACAAGTCTTGCCGCCAGGAGCGGCACAAGCATCAAGAATTAGCTCACCCGGTTGCGCTGCCAAAAGCTCTGCCGCTTGCTGCGCCGCAGCATCTTGTACCGAACATGCGCCTTCTTCAAACATTGGTAACGCATGCACTGGCACAGGTTTATGTAACAAAATGCTGTTGTCACCTAACTCGCCAGCACTCGCTTCAATTTCTAAGTCATGTAATTGCTCTAAGTAATTATCGCGAGTTTGCATGGTGGCATTGTTGCGTAGCCACATTGGTGAACGTTCATTATTCGCCTGCAATATTTGCTGCCAATTTTTTGGATAAGCTTTACTGATACGTTTAACAAACCAACTTGGATGACAATAAGCTAGTGGCGCTTTGGTTGGTAATTTGTCAACCAGCTCTTGCTCTCGGCGCTGTAAATTACGCAGTACACCATTGACTAGTCCTTTCATGTTCGGACGATTTAAATCAATGCAAGCCTCTACAGTTTCTGCCAAAGCGGCATGCGCTGGAATACGCGTATGCAATAGTTGGTAAGCGCCTACTAACATTAGGTGATGCATAACGCGTTGCTTACCGAGCATTGGTTTTTCCATTAATGTATTAATGAAAAACTCTAACTTAGGCAGTTCTCGCATGATGCCATAACAAAGCTCTTGCAATAATGCCTTGTCTTTTGGGTTTTCTAAACGAGCTTGTCCGGCAGGTAGTGCAGTGGCAAGTGACTCGCCTCTGTCTAATACTGAGCCGACAATTTGTGCGGTAATGGCACGTAAATTCATGGTGTAACCTTACAATACATTGCCAGGGGCAAAAAGTGCCTTACGGCTATTAAGTACATCTGCAATTGCCATGGCTTTTTTGCCTGGAAATTGTAATTTTTCTAAACGAATACTGCCGTTGCTTGTCGCTACCACAATGCCGTGTTTGTCGGCGCATATGATAGTGCCCGGCGCATGTTCGTTAGTTGTCGTGTCGGCGCTGGCTTGCCAAACTTTGACTGCCATTTCGCCCAATTGGAAATGCGAAACCGGCCATGGGTTGAAAGCGCGTACGCAGCGCTCAATAAAAGCGGCGTCATCTTGCCAATTAATCTTAGCTTCGTCTTTTGATAGTTTGTATGCGTAATTAGCTTGTGCATCATCCTGTACTTCAGGCGTTAACTGACCGCTGGCCAATTTGTCGATAGCCTCTACCAACGCCTGTGGCCCTAGTTCAGCTAATCGCTCATACAAAGTACTACTTGTTTCATCGCTCGCGATATCTAACGGAGCTTTGTACAACATAGCGCCAGTGTCTAACCCTTCATCCATCTGCATGATGGTGACGCCACTTTGCTTATCTCCAGCCCAAATCGCGCGTTGAATTGGTGCCGCACCGCGCCAGCGTGGTAATAACGAGCCATGCACGTTTAAACAACCTAAACGAGGAGTCTCTAACGCCGCTTTCGGTAAAATTAAACCGTAAGCAACAACAATCATAAGATCGGCATTGAATTCGGCCATTTTAGCCACCACATCGTTATCGCGCAGGGTTTTAGGTTGTACTACCGGTAGGTTGTGTTGTTCAGCTAATACTTTGACAGCGCTAGCCTGCAACTTTTTACCGCGACCCGATGGCGAGTCTTCTTTGGTATAAACCGCTACTATGTCATGTTGACTATTGAGTAACGCACTGAGGTGCTTGGCAGCAAAATCAGGGGTGCCAGCAAAAATTATTCGCAATGGTTGCAATGCCTTATCCTTCTTTTGCTAAAGTTTTAGCTTCTTTTTCTAATTTCTTTTGAATGCGCTGACGTTTTAACGGTGATAAATAATCTACAAATAACTTGCCGATTAAATGATCTAATTCATGTTGCACACAAACCGCTAATAATTCGCTAGCGTCAAATTCAAACTGCTTACCATCACGATCTAAGGCTGAAACAGTAATATGCTCTGCTCGTTCGACGCTGGCATAAGTACCCGGCACCGAAAGACAACCTTCTTCATTCATGATCGAACCATCTTTTTTAGTGATCTCAGGGTTGATCATAACGACTGGTGTATCATTTTCTTCAGAGCAATCCATAACCACGATGCGCAAATGCACATCGACTTGTGTCGCGGCAAGGCCAACACCATTTTCGTCATACATCGTTTCAAGCATGTCATCGATGATCGATTGGATTTGAGGGGTAACTTCTTTGACCGGTTTGGCCACTGTGCGTAAGCGGGGATCTGGGAAGCGTAAAACGTTAAGGATCGACATATATTTTCTCGTCTTTAATACCTTTTTTAGCAAGGTATAATTTAAATCTAGTAATGCTTTTATTTTAAACATATAGCGATGGCTTTGACAGTGTTATATGCATTTACTGCGAGTTATGCCCCTCACATTTATCAAAAAACATTGTTTCGTTGTCGTGATGTGTTTATATATCAAATCTATTCAAATAAACCGATTAGGAAAACCGTCATGTCACGACTGTTATCTTTCATTTTATTGTCACTATTGGTAATGCCTAGCTGGGCCGACATATTGCAGCTTAAAGCCGATTCGCCAAAAGATTATGTGGTGGTTAAGGGAGATACGCTATGGGATATATCGGCTAAATTTCTTAAGTCGCCTTGGCGTTGGCCGGAGTTATGGCAGGTTAACCAACAAATATCTGATCCGCATTGGATTTATCCCGGTGATAAAATTTCACTGATTTATGTTAATGGTAAACCGCAGTTGGTTGTCAATCGCGCTAAACCTCAATTAGTGATGACGCGTCATGGTCGGAAAGTGCAGCGCGAGCCACCAATCCCAACCATTGAACTTAGTAAAATTAGGCATTATTTAACCCAGCAGCAAATTATTTCAGCGACAGAGTTAAGTGAACTTCCCTTGTTGATTGGCAGTGAAAATGACAGCTTATTTTATAAAAATAATGATATTATTTTTGTTAATAGCTCGTTGCCTGTGGGAACACAATACGGGATTTATCGTCGTGGAAAAATATATCGTTCCCCAATAAGTGAGCAAGCATTGGGACAAGAAATGGTTTTGGTTGCCAAAGCCCATGTGACTATAGATGCTGATACTAGTCGCTTAAAACTACGTGAAGTATTAGAGCAAGTGAACAACGGTCACTTTGTGATGGCCCTGCCACAGCAGACTTTCCCTGAGGCCTTTATGCTGCAAGCCGCTGCGATTAATATTAAATCTGTGGTGATTGACTCGGCTAAATATTTTCGAGAGTCCGGCATTAATGACGTGGTGATTATTGACGGAGGCCATAAACAAGGCATAAAGCAAGGTAACGTTTTCGCTATTTATCAGCCTGGTAAGGTTCAATATATTAATAGTGAAGGTGTGGTGAAAGACCCATTAACCTATCGCACCATTGATAAAGTTAAGTCTTATTTTGTTAGTGCCTATGATCAAAAACTGCCTAATGTTTATCGTGGACAGCTAATGGTTTTCAAAAGCTTTGAAAATTTAAGCTATGCTTTGATCACTGACGTGAGCAGGCCGATACGCAGTGGGGACGAATTAATCAATCCGTAGTCAGCTTGAAATCTCCCAACTTCTGTTCAAGAGTGAGGGAATCAATGGATCGATTAAGTAAGATATTAACGCTAGATTTATTACCAAATTTAGGAATTTATCGTCTCAATAAAAAACTCAACGGTCAGTGCCCTCTGGATTTATTTT
>JABSRV010000110.1 GCA_013214905.1 Psychrobium sp.
ACTACCCAATGTTGCTTTTGCAACACAGAAAAGTGAAGTAGAGCAATTAAAACAGCAAGTTGAAAAACTAAGTCAACAACTGGAAAAAATCAGCGTCAAGAGTGCAAATGCACCAACCGTTAAAACCAAAGGTGGCGGTCTAGAGGTAGTCAGTGCTGATGGAAAAAAATCATTAGAAGTCGGCGGTCGTTTCCAACTTGATTTCGATACCTTTGACGGCGCCTATAATGCTGAAAACAGCGGCAACACCGGTGCCGAATTATTTCCTCGCCGTGTCCGGACCTACGTTGAAGGTCAAGCAGACGACTGGGATTACAAATTATTACTCGATTTTTCTGAAGGTGCAGAAATTACTCTGGCGAGACTACGTTACAAAGGTTTTGACAATGGTCCAACCATAAAAGTGGGTAAAATTCGTGAAGACATTAGTTTAGAAGCACTAACTAGTAGTAAGCATATTACCGCCATTTCTCGCCCGATGGTCGCCAATGTGATGTCACCTTATTTCAAATACGGTATCTCTGCTTATCAATATTTTAAAGACTCAGGCCTGCGTTATGCGATAGGTGCATACAAGGGTGCCGGTTTTGGCTCTAACGGCAAAGATAACAACGACAATATCGCGCTGTCATACACCGGTCGCCTAACCTGGTCTCCTGTTCATAGCGGCGATAAAACTCTTCACTTTGGTTTGTGGGCCTCGCACCGTGATTTCGGTGGTAATACACTAGGTGCAAAATTTGCCCGTGGTGAAGTGCGTGAAACCAATGTTCGTCTGGTCAATTACGCAGCTGGCGGTAGTACCTATGCTGCCGATAGCCTTGAACAATATGGTTTAGAATTTGCGGCGGTTAATGGTCCATTGTCAATACAGGCGGAATACGCTAAACGTGAAGTTAACGCGGTAGACGCGGTTAATGACGGCTCTTTCGACGGTTACTATGTTACCGCCAGTTACTTTCTAACTGGCGAACACCGAGTCTATAAAAAGCGCGGTGTCTTCAACTCTCCCAAGCCAATATCTAGTGCTGGCGCATGGGAAATCTTTGCCAGAATGAGTCATTTTGATGCAACATCAGCCACTCAGGGCACCGAAGCTGACGTTATCACCCTAGGAGCTAACTACTACCTCAATAAGAAAATTAAACTCATGGCCAACTATCTGATGGCTGACGTAAAAGGCCCAGGTACCGACGCTTTAGTGAGCGAATATACTGACGGCAACGCGTTAACCGTCCGGATCCAATATCTATTTTAATCACCGAATTTAGTTATATAACTGGCAAGTAGTCGGTTGTATTAAACGAAATAACAAAATATCGCACTCAAAAGAGTCGATCTGGAGACAATATTATGAATATTAAAAAGTTAGCCACAGTCACTTTTGCCTCAGCAATTCTTGCTTTTGGCTCAGGTCTTGCCAATGCCAATGAACTAGTAGATATCAAGAAAATCCATTTCCTAATTCCAGGTGGCCCTGGTGGCGGCTGGGACGGAACGGCTCGTGGTACTGGTGAGGCGTTGTTAAAGTCTGGAAAAATAACCAATGCCTCTTACCAAAACATGTCCGGTGGTGGTGGCGGCAAGGCAATTGCCTACATGATCGAAACCGCTGAGAAACAAACGGATACCCTAATGGTTAACTCAACACCTATAGTTGTCCGTTCATTAACAGGTGTTTTTCCTCAATCATTTCGTGATTTAAAGCCTGTTGCTGGCACTATCGCCGATTATGGCGCCTTCGTGGTACGTGCTAATTCTAAATATACCAAGTGGCAACAAATTATTGCTGATTTCAAAACTAATCCTCGCAAAGTTAAATTTTCGGGGGGGTCGGCTCGTGGAAGTCTTGATCACCTAGTTGCTGCTATGGCAATAAAAGCCGGCGAAGCCGATGCGAAACGCTTAGTTTATATTGCGTATGATGCCGGTGGCAAAGCAATGGCTGGCTTATTATCTGGCGAAACAGCTATTTTATCTACTGGTGTTGGTGAAGCACTGGCAATGGCTAAAAGTGGTGAAGTTCGTATTTTGGCTATCACCGCACCAGAACGCCTTGCCGCTATTGAAAATGTACCAACCTTGACTGAGATGGGATATGACGTGGTCTTTGCGAACTGGCGTGGATTCTTTGCTGCGCCGTCGATGTCCGATGCGAAAGTAAAGGCTTATGCAAAGTTACTTGGTGCTGTACAAGAAACTGCGCACTGGAATGAAATTAAAGAACGAAACGGTTGGGTTAACTTATATAACCCTGATACTAAATTTTATCAATTCCTTGAAAAACAAGAGCAAACAATTGGCACATTAATGCGTGAATTGGGTTTTTTAAGATAGGTATTTAAACCGAAATGTTGAGACAGGCTACTCTCACTGCCAGTCTCGGCATCTATACTACGATGTAAAAAGGTGATTTTATGATTATTGGCAGAGATAAAATAGGTGCACTGATATTTTTTATATTCAGTACCTGTTATGGCTATTATGCCTTTCAAATACCTCTCTATCCTGGTGAAGAATACGAAGTATTTACTTCGCAAACAATGCCTAAATTATATGCGATGTTAGCGATGTCAATCGCTGCTCTGGCACTAGTTTTGTCGGTTGTTGAGGACATTAAGAAGAGATCGGTTGTCCTTGAGCAAAACGATGATCAGATTACTCCAGCCTTTTTTGACAAAAAAGGTTGGACTCAGTGTGCTGCACTGATCGGACTAATGATCTATTACGCTGCTACGCTTGAGTTTTTAGGATTCGTGTTATCGACTATCAGCTTCTTGATTATTGGTTATCTTATTTTAGGTGAACGTAAACCTAAAACACTATTTTTTGCCTCGGTACCAGTGGTTATTGTCTTTTGGGCAATTATGACTCAGTTATTGGGGATATATCTTTCTGCTGGCGATATTTGGAGTTAATCAATCATGAGCGAAGGTCTATTACTTGGATTACAAACTGCGTTATCGATGCAGAATATCTTATTTGTTATATTTGGCTGTTTTGTTGGCACATTTATCGGGATGTTACCCGGATTAGGTCCAATTACTGCGATAGCCCTAATGATCCCAATTACTTACGGTATTGATCCATCATCGGGAATGATTTTGATGGCGGGTGTCTACTATGGTGCCATTTTTGGTGGTTCAACGTCGTCGATTTTAATTAATGCCCCTGGCGTAGCGGGCACAGTAGCGACATCGTTTGATGGTTATCCGATGGCGCTTCAGGGACAAGCTGGCAAAGCACTCGCACTGGCGGCTTATTCATCTTTTTGTGGTGGCACTATCGCGGCTATTTTCCTCTTGATCGCTGCACCAGCGCTGGCTAAGGTCTCTTTGAGTTTTCAGTCACCAGATTATTTTGCTTTATTGTTATTGGGTTTAACCGCTATTGCGGCATTCTCAAGTAAAGGAAGTTTTCTTAAATCGATCATGATGACCTTATTTGGGCTGATGTTATCGACGGTGGGCACCGATCAGGCATCGGGTGTTGAGCGTTTTACTTTTGGCAAAATTGATTTACTAGACGGTATTAGCTTCTTGCTGATTGCAATGTCGATGTTTGCTTTGTCAGAAGCATTAATGTCAATTATTCGCAAGAAAAAAGACGATGATGCGATGAAACAACCGACCCCGGATGTCGGGAGTTTAAAGTTAACCACCAGTGAGATTAAAGAAGTTGCCCCGACAATTGCACGTTCATCAGTCTTAGGATTCTTTGTTGGTGTCTTACCCGGTGCTGGTGCCACGATAGCCTCGTTTTTAGCCTATGGTATGGAGCGTAATCTGGCTTCGGCAAAAGACAAACTTAAGTTTGGTAAAGGTAGCATACGCGGTCTTGCAGCACCTGAAACGGCTAATAATGCCGCTTGTAGTGGGTCATTTGTACCGTTGTTAACCTTGGGGATCCCCGGCTCTGGTACGACTGCCGTCATGTTAGGCGCGTTGATGGCCTATGGTATTCAGCCCGGTCCTCGTTTATTGATCGATAATCCAGAAGTATTCTGGTCAGTTATCGTCTCGATGTATGTCGGCAACGTGGTGTTATTAGTGATTAACTTACCGTTAATTCCATACATTGCGCGGGCATTAACATTACCTAAGCAACTGTTAACCGTGTTGATCTTGTTCTTTTCGTTGATCGGTGTTTATTTGGTGTCATTTAATACGTTCGATATTGTAATGATGGCGGGGTTTGCAGTAGTGGCGATTGGCCTACGACTGTTAAACTTTAGCATGTCACCGTTAATTCTTGGGTTTATTTTAGGAGGAATGTTAGAGCAAAATCTTCGTCGTTCACTGACACTTTTTGATGGTTCAATTTCGTTTATGTGGGAACGTCCAATTACGCTAACCATCTTGGTGCTTACAGCGTTAGTGTTATTAATGCCGTTGCTATCTGCGCTCAAGAAGACTGATAAGCAATCACCTGAAAAGGAGGTTGCCGAGCTATAACTAGAGCAGGTTTGCAACACAAAGGAACTTACTGCGGTTAAATTGATCCCTTTGTGTTGCTTTTTTAATATACAATTATAAATATCTAAGATTCATTATGTTAATGAAAATAGTAAAAAATCATCAAATGAAATTATTAGCCATAATAAAAAAACTAAGCCTACACAATAAGCTGGCGTTGGTGTCGTCGACTCTTATTGTTTTACAAGTCGCGGGCTTAGGTATCTTTAGCATCTACTATTTGCAAAATAATCTCGAACAGCAAATTGGTAGTAAGGCGTTATCGGTTGCGCAATCACTGGCCAACAGTCAAGAAATTCGTCAGGGGTTAATTAATCGCGATAGTGCTGCCATTCAAAAATATGTTGAAAATATTCGCCAGCATATTGATGCCCGCTTTATCGTCGTTGGTGATAGCCAAGGAGTTAGATATTCTCACCCGGATCTCAAAAAAATTGGTGAAAAAATGGTCGGCGGTGACAATTTTAAAGCGCTGCAACTGGGCCAATCTTATACTTCGAAAGCTGTCGGCTCACTGGGACTGTCGCTGCGGGGGAAATCACCGGTAATATCACAGCAAGGGGTAATCATTGGTCTGGTGTCCGTTGGCTATCTTGAAAGTGATATAAATCTGGTGGTTAATAAATTTAAATATACCTTTTATTATGTCTTTGGCCTAGTCTTGTTCGCCGGTGCCTTATTGACCCTCTATATTTCAAAAAGATATCGAGATGAGATTTTTGGGCTTGAACCCGAAGAAATCGCCCGGACATACAGTGAACGTAAAGCGGTCTTAGCGTCAATTCTCGAAGGTATAGTCGTTATCGACGAATATGGCATAGTTACCAGTGTAAATCCTAGTGCTTTGAAAATATTAGGGGATATCGATCCAGATAATCTTGTTGGGTTTGCGGTGTCAAAATTATTACCCGAATACCACTTTTTATTTAGTGCAGAGTCTCAGCAATCGTGGCGCGATATTGAAGTAGCAGCTAATAACCAGACCTTGATTATGACCAAAACTCCATTAGTTATTGCGGGGGCTCATCGCGGAGTAGTGGTGACCTTCCGACTAAAAGATGACATTGTGGTGTTAAGTCGGGAATTGTCACAAGTTCAACAATTCTCGACCATGTTGCGGGTACAGACTCATGAATATTCTAATAAACTAAATACCATTGGTGGGCTGATTCAAATTGGCTCGATCGATGAGGCACTCGATTTAATTACCAACGAAAGTTCTGGCTATCAGCAGTTAATAGCCTTTTTAATCCGCACCGTACCAGATCCTGTGCTAGCTGGATTAATTTTAGGTAAATACGATGTCGCAAAAGAGCGTAACATTGAATTTATTATCGACACCGACAGCAGCTTAAATGAAGTTCCGAGTCGCATCCCCAGGGAAAAACTCGTGACAGTGCTCGGAAACCTTATTGATAATGCATTTGATGCCAGTGTCGCCAACCAAAACCTGATGCCTAAGGTATTATTATCGATGACGGATATTGGACCGGATCTTATTTTTGAAATTGAAGACTCGGGCAGTGGCATTAATGATCAGCTACTCAAGAATATTTTTACCTTAGGTGAAACCACTAAGCCAGATATGGGACATGGTATCGGGATGTATCTGGTCAATAGTTGTCTAAAACAAATTGGCGGTACCTTGTCAATAACTAAAGCTAAAACGGGCGGCATGATCATGACTGTTTATATCCCTAAAATGCACTCTAAACATTTATCAGGCGATGATACAAAATGAATAAACGAACTGTGTTGATAGTAGAAGACGATAATCGAATTGCTAATATCGTCGCCAAAACAATTGCTAAAATTGATGGTTTTGAGGTGATAGGCATCGCATCGTCAGCTGGTGAAGCTATTGATTTGTTGGACTGTTTCTCTCCCGAGTTGGTCTTTCTAGATATCAGCTTAACCGATAGTAGTGGTTTGGATGTCATCAAATACATTCGCCAGGATCTTAGCGCGATAGAAATCTGTGTGGTAATGCTTACTGCCGCCAAAGACGTTGAGGTAATTCAAAGAGCAATTTCTTACGGCGTTTTTGATTATATATTAAAGCCGATTGCTTTTAGTCGGCTCAATCAGACGCTAGAGCGTTATCTTGAATATAGTAATAGACTTGAGCATAACGACGCCTTCGAGCAAGAAGATCTTGACTTACTGTTTCATAAATCAGGAAAATCGGCAGTTAAGTCATCAGCGGCACCTAAAGGTATAGATCGGATCACCCTCGATAAGGTGCGCAATGTAATGAAAGGCAAGCCTGATACTCCCTACACGGCTGAGGGGATGTCAGAATGCATCGGCACCAGTCGTACCACAGCACGACGTTATTTAGAATATCTGCTATCAAGCAACGAGGTAGTTGCCGATATTGAGTACGGTACAGTTGGCCGTCCCGAACGACATTACGTGTTAACCTGAAATTAGCGGCCTTTATCACCGACTCTAGCACTAATTATATCCCAGCACGTAGCTGGCAGTGACACCGTCACTATCAATGCATTGATAGCAATCAATATAACCAGCTGGCACTTTTACGCTATTCATTTTTACCTCACCACCGGATAAGTTATCTTTATTAGCAGGGGCCACCTTCGGGGCAACCTGATCTTTAACTTGAGACTGCTGATTCATTTATCTACTCTCTCATTGGTTGATTTGTGTGAACTCAAATAGAACAGCTGCGCTTTAATGTTTAATGTCCTGTTCATACAATTGAACTAATTCTGGTGATTTTTTCTATCTGTTTTAATGCGCATTGGCATCATCAGATGAATTGCAGCTAGTGTAAACAATGAATAAATAAATAGTTTTTAGAAATTAAAAACAATTAAACACGTAAAATTCATCGTGAATAGTACAAGAATATTTTATTCACTGACTTGTTGTTAATGAGTATTACAGAGGCGTCATAGTTCAGACTTAACGTTAATAATGATTAACGTTAAGTTGGCTTGATAAACTAGAGAGCGTCTAGTAAATATAGAGATGAATCATTTACTTTAATGAATAACTGAGATTAGGAATCAACTCGTCATCACAACCTCGAAGAGATTTTTAAAAATCATTTAGGACTGTTACACGGTTTGCTACACTACTTGTTACACACGTGAATGGTCACTAACTATGGATGTCATTGGACTAGCAAATCAATTTCGCTTTTAACTTTCCTTAGGGCACAGCTTTAACACCTTCGATAGTTTTTCTATCGACTCTGTGATTTCCGTCTTACTAATGGCACCAAAACCAAAACGAAGATGTGTCGATGTGACTTTTTCATCAGTATAAGAAGCACTTAGCGTCGAATCTTTATTGTTTAATGATTTAAGGTCTTTACCTTGGATAAGCTTAGATATATTGACCCATATAGCCATGCCACCACTGGGCACTTCAAAAGAAATACTACTGCCAAATACTCGATGAAATTCATTGGCTGCATGATCTCTTCTTTCTTGATACTGTTTCCTTGTTCTTCGAATATGCCTTTTAACCTCACCTGACTCCATGAGATCCGAGAGCACATGTTCAGATATTGTATTACCTTGTCTATCAATGAGCACAATCTCTTTCGCTGCGCGTTCAATAAACTGGCTCGTTGCTGCTATATATCCTAACCGTAAACCCGGAGCAAATACCTTCGACATTGAACCAATATGAATTACATTTTCTGAATGAGGTAAGCTGGCAAGGGGGGGGATAGGATTAGCTGCATAATGAAATTCATGATCATAATCATCTTCAATAATAGCAAAATTATACTCCCGAGATAGAGAGAGTAAGCTTAACCTTCTATCCATAGAAAGGCATACGGTTGTTGGGTATTGATGATGAGGTGTAACATAAACGCCGGCAACATTATTGTTTGCTAAAATATCACGAAGATTGTCGACGCATAGTCCTTTATTATCTAACTTGCACTTTACTACTTTAAAACCGTTAGATTCAAACGCCGCTTTTGCGGCGGCGTAACACAACTCTTCAACTACCATGACACCTTTACTTGGATTAAGTATTTTTGAGGTAAGGTATATTCCCATTTGGCTGCCTCTGACAATACAAATTTGCTCCAGCGTGCAGTTCATAAACCGATCACTACAAAGCATATTCTTAACTGAATGACGCAGTTCGTCTGTTCCTCGCGGATCGCCATATCCTAGGTTGGAGCTACGACTTAAGTTAATACAAATTCTGCGATACGTTCTTGCTAATAGTTCATAGGGAATTAATCGCGTATCAGGAATACCGTCGTTTGTTATAGGCACTTCATCAAGCGGATTAAGAGCATTTTGATACAAGGAATCAAGAAGTGCCGAGGGCGATGTCGTATTAATTTTTTGGTTAACAATCTGCTCATTTTGGTCTGATAATCCTTGCTCGGGAAGGTTATGCGAAATAAATGTCCCACAACGAGGCTTTGTGATTAACCAACCTTGGGCTTCAAGTTCTTCATATACCTGTTGCACAGTCTTGCGATTGATTCCAAGTTGATTTGCTAATGGACGAGTCCCGGGTAGCATGCTGCCGCTCACAAGGCGGCCAGCCTTAATATCAGAAGTTAGTTTATTCAGTAGCTTGGAATGCAGTGTTTTTCCAGGACTATCTTCTAACCAAAATTTCACTTGCCAGGGTCTTAACATATCACTCTCAGGACCATTAAACATTCAAAAACTGGATGTTATCTATGGTCCAGATTATCGCTACTTTATACCGGTCGTCAACACATAGGAGATTAATATGAAGACCGAGACCACTACTAAAGACGTTCTGATGAAAAATGCGCAGCAAAATATGCAAGCGCTTATTAAAGATATTGGCTTAACCGATCGCCAAAAACTAGCAGCCACGTGCCGGATTTTATTCGACAAAGGACATGACTCTGGTTTAGCGGGCCAAATAACTTGTCGTTCAGACAAGCCTGAAACCTTTATCACACAAAGATTTGGCTTAGGATTTGATGAAATCTCAGCAGAGAACTTAATTGAAGTTGATCAAGATCTAACGCCGTTAAATGGTGAGGGAATGGCAAACCCTGCAAATCGCTTTCATACCTGGATCTATAAGGAGCACCCAGAAGTTAATTGTATTATTCATACGCATCCAACCTATATCGCAGCACTGTCTATGTTAAAAGTGCCTTTGATGATATCTCAAATGGATACCTGTGGTTTATATAACGATTGCTCCTTTGTCGCTGATTGGCCGGGCGTGCCGGTAGGAAATGAAGAAGGAATTTTAATATCCAAAGCACTAGGAAATAACCGAGCGGTTTTCCTTGCTCATCACGGGCAGCTCGTTACCGGTAGAAATATAGAAGAGGCATGTAACTTAGCGATATTAATAGAGCGAGCAGCAAAACTACAATTGATTGCAATGGCAGCTGGAGAGATTCAACCGTTGCCTGAAGAGTTAGCGCAAGAAGCTCATGATTGGGTCTCTACCGATAAAAGAAACAAAGTAAATTTTGCGTATTACGTAAGACAAGCCCTTAAAAACCATAATGATTGTATATAGGAATTAATGATGAATTTATCTGGAATAATTGCGTACCCAATAACCCCTTTTAGCAATGACAATAAAAAGGTTGAACTTCATAAATTAGGCGCTGTAATTGATACCTTACTCAATGCCAAAGTCGATGCCATTGCAGCCTTAGGCAGTGCAGGAGAGGCTGCTTATTTAAGTGAGTCTGAATGGAAACAAGTGGCCGAATATACGGTAAAACGTGTGAACGGGCGTGTACCCGTTGTGATTGGCGTGGCCGAATTAACCACCGAACAAGCGATAAACCGTGCCGAGTACGCTTATGAAATTGGTGCCGATGTCATTATGGTATCACCGTTTTCGTATTATAAATTGAGTGAAAGTGAAATATTTACACACTATCAAAGCATTTCAAACGCGACGCCTTTACCTATCATGATATACAACAATCCTGCGACTTGTGGTGTCGACATGTCACCTAAATTTATGCTGAAAATGGTGGCTGAAATCGCAAATACTTGCATGATCAAAGAAAGCACCGGCGATATACAACGGATGCATAAAATTTATGTCTTATCAGGTGGTAAGGTGCCGTTCTTTAACGGTTGTAACCATATGGCATTAGAAGCGCTTAACGCAGGTGCAAGTGGTTGGTGTACGGCAGCGCCATGTTTAATCGGTCAACAACCAAGAAAGTTATTTGAGTCTGTAAAAGCTGGAAATAATGAAGAAGCTAAAAAGCTATTTTATAAGCAATATGAATTTCTTGAGTTTATCGTTAAATCTGGATTAGCCGCGGCAGTTAAAAGTGGCTTTGCTCTGCAAGGCATTGATATGGGCGAACCAAGAAAGCCATTGTTGCCTCTAACTGATTCGGAAAATACACAACTTAAGCAAATGCTAACGGGATTAAACAGCCTTAGTTAAGGTGACCAAACCCGAATTAGGGTAACCATTGCAAAGCTTACTATCGCCCATAAAATCGCCAAGTAGCCGTGAGGTCAAAAATACGAAAAATTTCATGATTAACATAAATTCCCTCTACGTTTTAAATTAATAGGGCCACTTAATCTCCCTATTAAAT
>JABSRV010000111.1 GCA_013214905.1 Psychrobium sp.
TAAAGAAACTGCCGAAAAACGTGCGATAAAAATGCTGCAACGTGTTGGCCTTGGTGATCGGATGCAACATCGTCCGGCAGAGCTTTCCGGTGGACAGCGTCAACGTATCGCCATTGCTAGGGCATTGGTTAATGAACCTAAAATTATCTTTGCCGATGAACCCACCGGTAATCTTGACTCAAAGACCTCTGTTGAAATCATGGATTTATTTACCGAGCTACACCAAAACGGTCAAACTATTGTGTTGGTTACTCACGAAGCTGAAATTTCACAATACGCCGACAAAGTGATTTATATGCGTGATGGTTTGATAGAGGAGATTAAAGATGTTCAAAAAAATCCTAACATTACTCGCGTTGGCTAGTATGTCGTTGCACGTTAATGCGCAAAACGAAAAATTGTTGATTAGTGGTGAAATTGAAGCAAAAAACAGCCAAGTATTTAGTGTGCCGCGCTCAGACAACTGGCGAGTGCAAATCAGCTGGATGGCCAAAGAAGGCAGCAAGGTTAAAGCTGGCGATACTGTCGTGATGTACGATACAGCCAGCTTGTTAACCGACGTTGAGCAGTTAGAAGCTAAGGTGCGTCAAGCCATTGCCCAGCAAGAAAAAAACAAGCTTAGCCAAGAATTGGCCTACAAAGAGTCTCAATTTCAAGTGCAGTCGGCGAAACTAAACGTCAAAAAGGCCAGAGTGGATGCCGCTATACCGAGAAAAAACATTAGTGAGTTAGACCATGCCAAGCATCAATTGGCCCTAGAAAAAGGGCTGCAGGTATTGTTTGATGCTAAAAATAAATTGGGCGCTAAAAAAAATGAACTTAGTAATGAAGAAAAACGCCACATTATTTTGGTCGCTGAGGCAAAAAACGATCTGCTCCGTAAGCAAACTATGCTGCGTGGCATGATGCAAAAAGCCCAAGCTAGCGGTACGGTAATGTATGTTGATCACCCGTGGACTGGTAGCAAAATTCGTGCCGGCGATACAGTGCAAAAAGATTTTACCGTATTAACAATTCCTAATACCGACGATTTACACGTCAAAGCATGGCTAAATGAAGTTGATATTAATAAAGTTAAGTTACATCAAACAGTGAATTTACGCATCGACGCCTTGCCTAATACGCTTTTGCAAGGGAAAGTGAGCATGATAAGCAACCAAGCAGAAGTGAGAACCAGTTGGGGTGAGGCAGCATATTTTGTGCTAGGCATTAAGATTGACGGTGAGATCGATAGTAAAATATTGCCCGGCATGAGCGTATTAGCTGTGGTTGAGGGATTGTAATGAGAATATTTGTAATACTGATGAGTGCGTTGTTATTGGTGGCCTGTAATAAGCAAGATGAACCGGTTGTTAAAGCTAAAACTAGTGACGTGAATTTAACCCTTATCTCAACCGGAGAGCTGGCGTCATCAGATACTGTGTTAGTTGGACCGCCTTTGGTCAAACGCATGTGGCAATATAAAATTACCTTTTTGGTACCAGAAGGCACCTGGGTTAAAAAAGGTCAGCCTATTATGGGCTTTGACGCACAGCAACTGCATGAGCGTTTACGCAACTCGAAAAACAAACTAGCGACCGAAACAAAGAAATTACAAAGTCAGGCGTTAGACAGTGAACAAGATATCGAGAAGATAAAGCTTGATGTGGCGCACACCAAAATGGAGCTATTAAAGGCACAGCGTAAGTCTAGTCAAGACGGTGATTATACGGCGGCGATTAAGGTTAAAAAGCTAGTGATTGATCTTGAACTGGCGAAAAAGAAGTTGGTGCTGTACAAATATCGTCAGGTCAATAAAAAACAGCAGATAGCCCTAGATTATCAAATTAATTTAGCGGAAGTTGCTCGTTTAAAGGCGGAGGTGAGTGAGCGTCAAAATGGCATTAATGATTTAAAAGTTAAAGCGCCAAAAGATGGTATTGTTGTTTACATTACCGATGGTGAAGGTAAAAAGTCTGCCACTGGCGACAGTATTTTTATGGCACAAAAAGTCATGGAACTGCCAAATCTTAATCAAATGATTGTTAAAACCACGATTGCCGAAAACGACGTTAGTCGAGTGTCTGTTGGTCAACGCGTAGAAATTAAACTTGATGCGGTGCAAGAACGCTCATTCTGGGGCAAGATAGAATCTTTAGGGCAAATTGTTCGTGTTAAATCACGCGATGAACCGCGCAAGGTTTATGACGCATTAATTTCAATCGATGAGCCCGATATCGATGTGATGCGTCCAGGCATGGCGGCTCGTTTATACATTGTTGAAAAAGAATTGCTGCAAGTGGTGACCGTGCCTCAGAAAAGCGTGCATTACGATCAATCACAAGCCTTTGTGTATATTCAAGGCACATTCGGGCATTCACGTGTCGATGTCACTGTGGCTGGACGCGCCGATGGCAAGGTTTACATCAAGGGCGAACTCTCTGCTTTTGACGAAATCGTGTTGTAAACCCATAACCAATGGTCACGGGTATAAATGGAACTCTCGAAAATGAAAAAGACATTATTAGCAATCAGTTGCCTATTTGCATTACAAGCTTGCGGTGATGCATCGCAAGTTAATACGTTGACCTTTGCGGTGAAAACCGCCGACTTTAACATTATCATTCCTGCCAAAGGCGAGCTAAAAGCCGCCGCTAAGAAAATGGTAAGCGCGCCACGAAGCAATCGTGGCACCTTGATCTTGTCTTGGTTAGTGGAAGAAAACTCAATGGTCAAAAAAGGGGATGTGGTCGCGAAATTTGATGGCGAGCAACACTTGTTAAAGCGAAAAACGGCTAATCTAGAATTAGAAAAAAACCAGTTAACACGCGCCAATACGCAATCGACACTCGCTATTAGCCAATCTTCTATTGAAAGTCAATCGGTGGTGGTGGCGCAAGAGATGGCCATGTCACAGCGATTTTCTATTGATGATATTTCTGTTTATTCCAAGAATGAAATTATTGACCAGTTGCTCAATAGCGAATTTTTGATAGCTAAAGAACAATATTTAGACTGGAGCAAAGGGTCTAAAATGGCGCAAGGCAACGCGAAAATTGAGTTATTGCAATTACAAGGAAAAACCCATTCAGACAAGGTAGCAATGCATACCAAGGCGCTTGAAAACCTGAATGTATTGGCGCCAAACGATGGTATTTTTGTTTATGAAAAAAATTGGCGTGGTGAAAAAGTACGTGCTGGGCAATCGTTATGGTCGGGTTCGAAAATTGGTTCTATCCCTGATTTAAGTAAAATGCAGGCAAAGCTATATGTATTAGAAACTCAGGCGTCGGGTTTGTTAATTGGACAAGTTGTTAATATTAATCTTGATGCTTACCCCGATAAAAATATTGTCGGTAAGGTAGCTAAAATAGCCAGCATTGCCACGCCAAAGCAGCGTAATAATCCGGTGAAGTATTTTGAGATTATTGTCGACATCGCCATAACTGACAGCACCATTATGAAACCTGGGCAAAAACTCAGTGCAAAAATTGTGGTGGCCAATCATCAAAGCACACTTAGTGTACCTAATCAGGCGTTGTATCAAAAAGACGGTATTTATTGGTTATATGTTGCCGATGGCGGGCAGTTTGAGCGTCGTGACGTTATAGTTGGTCAGCGCAGTTTAACCAAATCTCAAATATTATCGGGCATAAACAACGGCGATCGCATCGCGTTAACCAAACCTGAAGAAGTGGATCCGTCATGAATAATTTTCAAGAAAGTCTATTGGAAGCGTTAGAGCAATTGTGGCATCACAAGCTGCGTACATTTTTAACCCTGTTAGGTATGATATTTGGGGTTGGCGCGGTCATTGCAATGATCAGTGTGGGTGAAGGCGCTGAAAAAGAGGCGCTGAAGTTAATTGACTCCATGGGCGTTAGAAACTTGATTATCGAAGAGAAAAAAATCGATGTCGAGCGTTTAAAAGAAGTGCGTAAACACTCTGTTGGTTTGTCGTTATACGATGTGCAAGCAAGTTTAGAGACCTTGCCGTTCGTGACTAACCAAAGCAGTGAAAAGAGTATTGAGGTGCACACTTTATTTAGTCAGCACGCCAACGGTACCAGTGAAGTCATTGGTGTGAGCAATAGTTTTCGTGAGTTGTCGCGTTTAACCTTGCTAGAGGGGCGCTGGTTCAACGAGAATGATGAAAAGCAATACCGCCAAGTAGCTGTATTGGCGCAAGGCGCGGCGAACGAGTTATTTCCACGCGGCAATGCCATTGGTCAATCTATTAAGGTTAATCATTTATGGCTGCAGGTTGTCGGTGTATTAGAAGATAAGTTACTGAGTAAAGACTCTTTTCAAGGGGTGTCATTAGGTGGCGATACCCAGCGAATCTATTTACCGTTGCAAACCACGCTAAAGCGCTTTAAATTTAAAGCGTTAGCCAGTGAAATTGATCGCTTCAAATTAGAACTAACCAGTGACGTATCGCCACAACTTGCCGCTGTTGCGTTATCACATTTGTTAGATCGGCGTCATGCAGGTGAGAAAGATTACCAAATTATTGTGCCGGCAGCGCTGCTTAATCAGCACAAAGAAACTCAGCGAATTTTCAACATTATTATGTCTTGTGTTGCAGGTATTTCGTTATTAGTTGGCGGCATCGGCATCATGAACATTATGTTGGCGACTGTGTTAGAGCGCACCAAGGAAATTGGTCTATTGCGCGCTATTGGCGCAACACGCAGCGATATTAAAACTCAGTTTATTATCGAAAGTTTCACAATTTCTGCACTAGGGGGCTTGCTTGGCATCGTGCTCGGCTTTATATTAGCTACTATTATATCGACCTTTGCGGGTTGGCCTGTTGCATGGTCGTTTAGTGCTGTACTGATTTCTGTTGTTTTTTGTGCCGCCATTGGTCTAATCTTCGGATTATATCCAGCAATTAAAGCATCCAAACTCGATCCTATTGTTGCCTTGCAACGTGATTAATACCAATTCCGATAAATATGTGGTCTTGTTGTGCGCAGGAAAAAGCAATTAGTACAAGGCGATCGATTGACTAATAGCTTGCTATTAGGATTGAGAGCAACGATGTAATCATTGATTTTAACCAGATCAAGTGGTCAGATAATTGTCGGAATTGGTATCCCCCTTTACTATTAAGAAGAACAATAAATGAAAAAACTACTGCCGTTTACATTGCTACTGGCTAGTTGCCAGTCAGCAATGACACCGCCGCCTAGCATTGAGCATAGCCAAGTGGTAAGCGATATCACCTATCTAGCATCTGACGAGCTCAAAGGGCGCGCGACTTTCTCACCAGGCATCACCCAAGCTGCTGAATTTATTAGCAAGCGCTTTAAAGAAGCAGGTTTAGTGCCATTAGAAGGATTAAGTGGCTATCAACAGCACTTTTCACTATTTAACATTAAGAGCAATGATTTCTCTTTATCAATTAATGGTCAAGTCGTTGATGATAAAATAATTGCTGTTGCAACAGCGTATGAGTTGTTGAACTGGCAGTCATTAGATGGCGTCGAACTAGTTGTTATTAACAAAGATGACAACTTTCGAAATATGATCAGTGAGATCAATAGCGATGGTAAAAATACGTTAGTGATAGCTCACCCTAGTCATCAAAAAATGTTTAGTGGTTATCAGCAGTATTTTGCTGGCGGTCTGAATAAGTTTGCCTTAAATACAGGCGCAAGTTTAGTGATGGTGCTTGGGGAGACACAAGACATCAAGTCCATTGAACTGCAAGCAAAGGCATCGGTTACCGAACAAAAGTTAGCGAATGTGGTTGGTGTACTACCGGGTAAATCGAAAGAGGTGGTGTTGTTCTCGGCTCATTATGATCACCTTGGCATGGACGAATCAAAGAGCGGCGATAAAATTTATAATGGTGCTGACGATGATGCGTCTGGCACGACTGCGGTGATTAACTTAGCGAGTTATTATGCTCAGCAAGGTGACAATCAGCGTACCTTAATGTTTAGTGCGTTTACCGCCGAAGAAATTGGTGGTTACGGATCTCGTTATTTCTCAAATCAGGTAGATGCCGATAATATTAGCGCGATGATCAACATTGAAATGATTGGTAAACCTTCTAAATTTGGAGCGGGCACCTTTTGGATGACGGGTTATGAGCGATCGGACCTTGGTCAGATTATGAATACCGCGATGCAAAGCATTGATCAAAAAGTACATGCTGATCCGTATCCAAAGCAGCGTCTTTTTTATCGCTCTGATAATGCAACATTGGCACGTTTAGGCGTTCCAGCGCATAGCTTCTCGTCTACTCAGTTAGACAAAGACAAGCATTATCATCAGCTAAGCGATGACATTGCCAGCCTTGATTTACCATCAATGACCGCGGTAATTAAATCGATTGCGATTGGCAGTCAAAGCTTGGTTGATGGCACGGCCACACCAACGCGTGTTGATACCTCGAAAGTGAAATCGGCTGGTAAGATTTATTAGACCGGTTATTAGCGATTATACCCAAAATCATTGGAATTGCAGTGCAGCCGTCAAGGTTCGAATCGCTTGAGCCCTTAGCCAGTAAAAAGCTAAGTGATTGTGATTCGAATCCGCCGACACAAAATATTCTGGAAATATTTTGAACGTTGCTTACGACGGCCTTTGGAGAAATACAGGACGTATTTCTTAATAAAACGGCGGTTTCAAGGATAACGGGTATAGAGTGTATTAATTTTCAAGGGCATTGTTATAATGCCCTTTTTTATTGGGGTAAAAAGCTCGTGACCAAAAATCAACGCGCCCTTCGTATCGTATTATCAAGTTTCATGATTATTTTTGGACTGATGTCTTTCTCGCAAGCTGGTTATTTTGTGATCCGTTATTTCACCTTGCATGAACCTATTGAAGCCGCTGCACAAAGCATGCTGTTACAAACGGCATGGCGCTGTTATTGGTTGTTTATGGGGGCTGCATTAGTACAAATGACTTGGCAGCAATTTGTGGCTAAACGCTGGTTAGTCGCGTTTACGGTCTTGTCGTTGGTGGTCTGTCTTGCAAGCGTGTTATTTATTAGTCGCTAATCTATTATTGGGCGTACAGCTGTATACTTTTGCTAGTGCTTTGCCCATAATGAGCGCATATTTTTATATTGGTTTTATTTAAGGTTTTTTATGATTGCTTTATTTCGGCTTATCTTCGTGCTGCCGCTGTTTGTTTTAGCTTGTATTATTGGTTCTTTGGTATCGTTAGCACGACCATTTCATCGTAATAATACATTTAGTGTTTCGCAATTATTTGCAAAGCTGTCGCCACTTATCGGCATTACACTGATCGTGCGAGTGGACAAAAGCATTACAGATACACCCAAGGTAATCATCGGCAATCATCAAAGTAATTATGATGTGGTGACGATTTCTGGTGGCGTAACCCCAGGTGTTGTTAGCGTTGGTAAAAAGAGTCTTAAATGGGTACCGTTTTTCGGTCAATTATATTGGCTTAGTGGCAATATCCTAATCGACCGTGATAATAAAACGCGCGCCGCAGGCACCATTAATCAATTGGCGGACAAAATGGCTGCTAATAATTTGTCTATTTGGATGTTCCCTGAAGGTACTCGTAGCCGTGGTCGCGGTTTATTGCCTTTTAAAATGGGTGCTTTTCATACGGCTATTCAAGCGCAAGTGCAGATTATTCCAATCGTTTTAAGCTCTACCGACAATTTTTCAATTAATCGTTGGAATAACGGCCATGCTATTGTTGAGAGTCTTGAGCCAATTGAAACATTAGGCTGTGACAAAACCAAGGTACGTGAATTGGCTAAATTGGCCCATAGTCGTATGGCAGCAAAAATTGCTGACTTAGATGCTGAAGTCGCAGTGATGAATAAAAAATAGCAGTGCTAATAAAACCCTAACGGCGTGTAACTATTGTGCATGACGCTGAATAGTTACACGCCGTGTTGCATTCTTCGTCACAGATTAGCGGCTAGCATGGCTATTTATCCTTAGCGTTTATGTATATAATTGACGCAGAGTCCCATTTGAGAAATATCATGTCAGTAGAAAATGAAATTGAACATCAAAAAATAGACAACCGCGAGATTGTTGATAGCTTATTAGGTGATGGCAGCAAAGAAGATGCTGAATATCCAATAGAGCATCATTTTTCTTGTGCAAACTTTGATTTGTTAGAAAAAGCAGCGGTTGACGCGTTTAAGCTTGGTTATGAAGTAACCGACGCTGAAGAGTTAGAACTTGACGACGGTGCGATTATTTTTTGTTTCGACGCAACAATCGAACATGAATTAGAGTTAGAGCGTTTAGACAAAGATACCGAAGAACTTATTCGTTTGGCCGATAAGCATAAGATTCAATACGATGGGTGGGGCACTTACTTCATCGATGAGAATGGACTTATTCTTGAAAATGATCCAGATGAAGACGAGTATTTTGAATAATACTTATTGAGTCACAAAAAAAACCGCAATAAATTGCGGTTTTTTTATGAATGCCATGGATGGTATTCACCCTACGAGCCAGCTAAAGCTGTTAAAAATCTTTCCCGAAGATTTTTTATGTTCAGGACTACATGGATAATGGAGGTAGAGCGAAGCAGGATGTCAGAGCCGAGGACGAACGGTCAGGTTTCCTGCTCCTGCAAAACCTAAGTACTTACATCCATGTAAGCAATGCCGCAGTGCCATGACCAGTTTGTTGTTCCAGACAAAACCTAAGTACCGCCATCCTTGGCGGCAATGGCGAGGAGCGGCGGTGTCTGCGTTTTAGTTTACTTAACTTAGTAAGATCATGTCGCTATTCAAGATTTAACATACGCTTTTTCAATTTTTCTAAATCAATCGCTTTTGCTCGCACCGTAAGCTTAACATGCTCATATTCGTATTCTTCCTTAGTGACACTCATGCTCGAGCGAATTTCACCAATGATACCGTTGGCAGTATAAGGAACGATAATCTCATCTTCAATCATGCCTTGATGCGTGACTTCAATAATATATTGATGCAGTTTTTTGATGTCAGCAGGATTTCGAGTTGACATCATCATGGCATCAGGAAACTCTTCCATCAGTGCTTGTTGCTGCTCAACAGTCAGTTGATCGGATTTGTTCAGCACCAATAATTTTTTACTGTCCTCAACACCCACTTCATCGAGCACTTCATTCACCACGTCTAATTGTGCACGAAACGAAGGATCTGCCGCATCGACAACATATAACAGTAATGCAGCATCACGCGCTTCTGCCAAGGTTGAATGAAATGAAGCCACTAAATCGTGCGGTAATTTTTTAATGAATCCAACGGTGTCAGAGACTAATACTCGAGGCTGAGTCGCTGGATACAACGCACGGACCGTAGTATCAAGTGTTGCAAACAGTTTGTTCTCACCTTCGACATCACTACCGGTAATCGCGCGCATCATTGATGACTTACCCGCATTGGTATAACCCACCAAAGCAACACTGAATAAATCAGCACGTTGTGTGCGGCGTCCTTGCATTTCAACTTGAACACTGACTAACTCACGCCTGAGATCGGCCAATTGGTCGCGCACCTTACGGCGGTTAAGCTCTAACGTCGTTTCGCCAGCGCCTTTGCCCATTTGACGTTCACGATCACCACATGATGTTTCACGAAGTCGAGGCGCGACATAATTAAGGCGAGCAATTTCAACTTGCAGCTTAGCGGTTTTAGTACTGGCATGGCGACTAAATATTTCAATAATAATACCAGTACGATCAAATACTTCTACGCCTAATTGATTCTCGACATTACGCAGTTGAGACGGGGTTAAATCACAATCAAATACCACAACGTCAGCGCAGGCAAAATCAAGATCTTCAGATGGAATGTCATCGAGAAACAAGTCATCTATATTGTAATCACCGTAAGATTCGTCTTCAACCACACCTTTGTTACCCGTGAGGTGTGCTATTTCAGCCAGTTTGCCTTCGCCCAACACATTAACTTTTTGGGTTGAACTTTGCTTTTGTGATTGCGTGCCTACGACTTTAAAACCAAGAGTTGTCACTAAACGCGATAACTCGGCAAGTGATTCCTTTGCCTCATTACCTTTAAACTGCGGCGTGCAAATAGAAATAAGTAAAGCGTGATTTAGTGATGCTTTTTCTGTTAGTTTCATAATTTTTTATATAAGTGCACCTGAGTGCAACCCTAATTTTCATCGAAAGTAGTTAGATCCTACGCTGTTATTGGCAAGCTTTATAGAGTAGTAGCAGACTAAATGGTGAGTTTATTTGAATTTAAAATAATATACTGAAATATAATCTTATTTCAGGTGACCAGAACTGTATCGCTGGTAACTTTCAACGAACTGCCCAGCAAATAAAGAGTGAATAGCAAACCTAACGCTATACGATGCCTTAATACGAGAAACACTCAGCCAATCGATGATAGCGAGTGTCGCTCGTGAAATTTCATCTCATTTTATTGAGATTAAGAATTTCTCAACCAGATATCGGCATTGGTTGGTGCTTTATTTTTACGTTTTTTCTTACCAGTGCCTTCAGGTTTTGCCATCGGCTTATTAGCTGCCATCAATAATTCATCTTCAGACACTTCAAATCCGGCGACTTCTTCGCGTTCAAGCCTGATTTTGTTCTTCTTTTCGATGATACTAAAATGATGATAATCTTCATGATCAATAAGCGATAACGCTAAGCCTACTTCACCCGCACGACCACTTCGACCAATACGTTGCATGTATTCTGATGGGCTTCTTGGTAAGTCAAAATTTATCACCACTGGCAATTTTTCGATATCTAAGCCACGGGCCGCGATGTCAGTTGCAATTAATACTTCTAT
>JABSRV010000112.1 GCA_013214905.1 Psychrobium sp.
ATAGATGCTTGGGTTGATAGTGAAGAGTTATTAAGATATTACCTGTCAAAGCATCCTCAAGTAGATATTAAAATCACTCCTAGTGCGTCAAAAGTCAGCTATGTTGGTGGCATGTTATTTAATAAAGAACAAATTAAATCAAAAGAAATGGCCGCATTCATTTCGCGTGGGCTTGTGAAACTGCGCGCGTCTGGAAAGCTAACTGGCATGTTTGCTAAATATGGCCTGAAAGATCGTCTGCAATTACCAGCAAAAAAATAGTTAACCTGAGTTCTGGATAAGGGTTTTGTAACACCATGAAATTAAACGAATACAAATAAAATTAACACCCAGTGACGAAATTTCAGTGGATATCAAGGTGTTTTCACGAATCAATAGCTGGCTATTGGGAGTAAAAACAACGCTGAGAGGCGCTAAAAGAGCGTTATTGGGGGAATTCGTTTATCCGGAACTCAGGTTAGTTAATACGATGCTATTTTTTTAGCATCGCTTGTAAATCTGCAAAGGGATTATAGGTCGCTAAATCTTGGTTATTATCGCCGGCATCGACTCTCGTTGGGTGTTGCTCATGTTCGGTGTATTTAGCATGTTCATTGTCATGACAATATAAACACAAAAGCTCCCAATTGCTGCCATCTTGTGGATTGTTTGTATGATCGTGGTCAACATGATGTACCGTTAATTCACGTAAATTGGAATAAAAAAACTCACGCGCACAGCGACCACACAACCACGGGAACAATTTTAACGCCTTGTCTCTGTAACCTTGCTCATTACGTTTGTAATTAGCGGTAGCGCCGTATTGTTCATTTGACATAGTGCTTTGCTCGTTGCGATAAAACACTTATTTTAAAGCCCAAAGGCAGTATTGACAACCGTGGAACTAAAAAGAGGGCACATCTTTATTGTAATTTAAATGATGGTTATTTAAATTCGTGCGTTGTTTCTTCTTGTACAAATAAAATAGTATGCATAGCGTTGAAAATTGGGCAACTGTCGATAAGTACGATCCTTCAAATCCAAAACTTCCGCCATTTAATGTATTACTTTGCACAATGCTTATTTCAATCACTGAATAGGTATCCAAACCACTTACGTTAAACCCTAAATGTGTTTGGATAAAATTCCATCCAAAATGTAGACCGATAACCATCCATAAGTTACGCGTATACAAATAAAAGGCACCCAGCAATATGCCTGCAAGAATGAGGTCGAAGAAACCCAAGATTGTTATATTGTCATTGCCTAAATGGAGGATCGCAAATATGACGGATGATATGATGAGCGAAGATTTGACGCCAAAATTAGCTAATAATTTACTGAGAATATAGCCTCTAAAAATTAATTCTTCACTAAACGCAACGGCAATAAACAGACCTAATGACAAAAACAGCTCAGTCGGTTCTACTTTGACCCGTTCAATGCTTATTTCATTTAATAGTATCAAAATACCGAAACCAACGGTGATAATACCTCCCCCTACAGCGGTGCCAATGAACAGATCCTTTAGTCGTCCCTTGAAGGCGAGGCCAATATCATTCGAGGTAATGTTATCACTGGATTTAACAAAAATGGCCACCACAGCTATAGAGGCTACGACGGACAATAATGAAAGTATGAAAAGTTGTAATAACGTTAGCTGTATTTCGCCATCGAATGGAATACTAAAGGCCATAATATATATGTTCTGAATGATGACTTCATAAATGAGATAGATAATGAGGAAAAGTAATATATTGCCGCAGTTTTTAAATTTAGTCATCAGAATACGTCCTTGTCTTTATTTAAATGATGAGTGAATTGTAGACTATGTCATGGTTGCCTGCGGAATTTAACACCATAGCGTACTGTGTTTTTAAGATGCTAGGACGTTAGCAGCCTTGTACGAAATCACAGAAATATTGAAAGTGGCGTCTCCACCAGGACTCGAACCTGGAGCAGCAGCTTAGGAGGCCGCAGTTTTATCCTGTTAAACTATGGAGACGAAAAGCTTATTCTATACAACTGTGATTAAGTTGCAACCTAATGTTTTTAATATGGTTGTTGTTTGACCACAAGGTCATTTAGTCTTATGTCACCGTATAGTTTACCTTCGTGAGCTTTAGCGCGAAGGTGGAACTCATTTAATTGTTCTATCTCTAGCGTGGTAGCGCTCAATACTTTACTTTGTCTAACGATGCCACTAGCGTCGGTAAAAGTACTTTGATGATATACAGACAATAAATCACCTACCTTAAAGCCGTGTCGGCGGCCAAGATTGATGCTGACATGATTGTTTGTTTTATTAACCTTAATCACTCTGCCTGACGCTGATATGCAAAATAATGCCTGATTGATGTCTGATTTTGCCATGCTCAATTGGTTGGATATTGCCGAGCCATAAGGCGACTGCCAAAATTCGCTACTGTTAATATCTACCGCTTGGCGTATGTTGTACGGCCATGTTGCGGCTAAGTCGTAGTTCTTTTGCCAAATTTTTTCACCATTTGAACCGTTATATAAAGATAATGCTAATGAAAATTGTCGTTTGGGCGCGTCACTGGACATGCCAAACCATTTGTCTTTAGCGCGATGCATGGACACGTCAAGGATGTGGCCAGTTAATAAATACTGACTGTCGGCATATTGAGTTAGCAGTTGTTTTGCAAATTGGTTATTGTCACCGCTAAAAGGCTGGGCACGAGATGCTAATTCTTGATTGATAGGCAATAATTGCGTCATGGTAAAACTACCACGGTGCATGGTTAAATCGTTATAAAAATGCTGTGCGGTGGCACTGCCTAGCTCAAAAATACTCCCTATTACCGCTTGTTGGCGATTGCGCATTGGAAAGTGTGTCATGGCAACGGTTTTAATAGACTTAGCCGCGGTGCATTGTGATTCATCGTCAACAATATCCACTCTAATACTGACCGAAACTGAATCCGCTCGTTGAGTTTCATCGATTAGCTGTAAATGACGGATACTGCCATTGGCTCTAACCTCAAAACGATCTGACGTTAACAGACCATTAGATATTTCGCTGACACTGCTAATATGTGCGCCGCTAAATAATAAGGCTTGATTTATCGCACTTTGCACGGCTTGCTGACGGGCTATTTCTAACTCGTTATTAATGATACGTGCTTGTCCTTTAGCTTCAAACCATTGGGCATTGGCATTAAAACTCATACTCATCAATAATAAAGTGCTTATAGAGAAGGCGATATTAATAAAAAATTTCATACTATTCTCTGTTTGAAAAAAATTAATGAAGGTGAGCCAATATCTAAATTAAGCAACCTAGTTACTGCTAACAACTTGACGAGAAAAATTACTTGATGTGTAAAGCTCATAAACCGCTTTAAAATCTAATTCCAATTCTGTTGCGTAAATATCATCATTGATAGGGTAACTTTTTTTAACTTTTGCCCCTCTGATCAGTCCTTGGACTGAACTTTTTAGGCTTGAGTTACTAATGACTAATTGGTCGAATGTCGTCTTACTTGTTATTTGATAACCGTGTACTTGCTCTGTCAATTCACGATAAGCATCTAACTTAGAGGCACGCATCGCGTTTAAAATTTTCGCGGTTTTATTATCACCAAGCTGAGCGCTAATAGGCGCGTAACCAATAGCATGCAATGTGGTGAATGTCTCAGGTGCCTTTAAACGATATTTAATGTGTTTAACTGAGGTACAGGCACTAATGAGTACTAGAAATAGACTAAGAATGATCAGGCGTCGCATAATGTTCTCCAACGAAAGGTATTAGTTACTTTTTTGACAATTTAAGGTTCTACTTAACTCTTTAAGCAAAACAAGTGCCAGTAATTCATTCATTTGATTCTTTTTTAGGGTTATGCCGAAATATAACCGCCGGAGAGAGTGCCACCTTGTGCTTTACCTTTCGCATTGTAAGTCATGCTATTGCCTGAACGTTTTAGAATAATGGCTCTCTTTAAGCGCTCTAAGCTATTGATGCTAAGATCGATAGCATAGCCGTTCTGTTGATTATGTTCTTGGCATTGCGTGATAAGCTCAAGGATTTGTTGCTTTAATGGATTTAGATATTCGGGTAGGCTTTGACCTTGGGGGATTTGCGTCGCAATTTGCTGGTCAACAGTTTGCAACTGTTCCATCACTTGTTGCTTTTTTTGCGCAAGCGTCGTTATGTTGTCGTGGTTACGATCAATCAACGCTTGCGTTTAAAGTTCTAACACTTGCTGCAACTTTTCTGCATAGGCAAGTTGTAGGGATAAATTTGTAGCTAGCTGTTGTGTATTCATTAAAAGATCTTCTCTAGATCTCCCTCAAATTTCGCCAAGTTAGCAGCCAACTTATCTGGATCAACTTTATATTCACCAGCGGCAATCGCTTTTCGAATATTATCTACTTTTTCTTGGTTTACCGAGGAAGTATTGTTTAACTTATCTCGCATTTTAAGCAATTGTTGTGCCTGTTGTGTTAATGACACTGAATCTTTAGCTTCAGGCTTACTCTGTGCCTGTGTTGCAACAGATTGCTGTGCACTTTGCTGCTTGATATCTTGAGTCGATGCTTGACCTTTATTCTTGATATTGTCAAGTTGTTGACTATGATTACCAGCTAGTTTGTTAATATTCATGGCTGTTTTAACCCCTACAAAATTTATTCTACTACCCCTTATCGGCGGCATATTATATTACTTTAGTTTTTTTATAACTTTATTTCAACTCGGCCAACGGCAACAACAGTACCGTTAACCAAACGACCCGAACTTTTGTTTTTAACGGAGATTACTTGACCTAAACTGCCATCACTTGTTGCAATGCCAAGCGATTTAATCCGCAACGAACCGCTAATTACTGTAATTGATACCGGTTCATTTTTACAGACTAAACAAATGAGGTTTGCTAACAATGGTCTGCCTTGTTGTATGTATCGCTTGACCTTAGAACCCAATATTTTATCTAACTGGGTCATTGTCTCGCCAATCATCAACGATGTATCTTGATAAGACAATATTAAATTTTGACGAGTAAGTCGGGTGCCAGGAGACAAGTTAGTTGTCGCCACCACCACACTCTCTAACGTTTTAATTTTTACCGGAACATAGATGCTCCATTGTTCCGGACAATCTACATAAATCGTATTATTACGTCTTATACCGTATTTGCCCGTAATTTTAAATACTAGCGGGGTGCTGCAAGGCGATAATTTTTTTCGCTGGTCAATAGCTGATACAGTTATCTGTGTCTGCTGTTTATTGTTCACTGTGATTTTAGATAATAGAAACACTTTTATTTGATTTTCTATCTCTTGATGCGCACTGGCAGCCTGAACATTACCGCTAAAGACAAAGCTATTAACAATCAATAACGAGGTGATTAATGCGGCAAGAATGGGTGCGCGGTTAACTCTTTGTTTGACACGGCTCATAAGTCACTATATTTTATATTTAGAAAGCATTTTTTTTTGCTTATTTTCACGATAGAAAAACGGGTTATTACCTAATCGATACTTTGTAATAATGTTGCATGGATGAATCTATCATATAATTGTTTTTTTCTCTATCTGTCAATTGATATGGAGTTATTATGGCCGGTATCCTCGATTCAGTGAATCAACGTACCCAGTTGGTTGGACAAAATCGTCTAGAATTATTGTTATTTAAATTAAATGACAAACAGCGCTATGGCATTAATGTATTTAAAGTCAAAGAAGTTTTACAGTGCCCTAAATTAACCGCGTTACCTAATCTCGCACGAGAAGTTCGTGGTATCGCTCATATTCGTGGTGAAACGATTTCAGTTATTGATCTCAATTTAGCGACTGGTGGTAAGCCTATTGATGATTTGCCTAGCCGGTTTATTATCATTACCGAGTACAATCGCTCGATTCAAGGTTTCTTAGTTGACTCCGTTGAGCGCATCATTAATTTAAATTGGGAACAAATTTTACCTCCGCCAAACGGCGCGGGTAAAAATAATTATTTAACGGCGGTTACAGAGGTCGACAATGATATTGTTGGCATTTTAGATGTTGAAAAAATTCTGATGGAAGTTGCGCCTTGCAATGAAGTGATGAGCGAAGATTTATTAGAAAAAACTAAAGCTATTATTGGTCAAGATAACAAAGTGATTATGATTGCCGACGATTCTATGGTGGCTTTAAATCAAGTTAAACGCGCCTTAACTCCACTTGGGTTGGAGATCATGGAAGCTAAGAATGGCCGTGATTGTTTTGAACAGCTCAAAGCTTTGGCACAAACTTGTGAGCAGTCGGTGACGGAGAAACTTGGCTTGTTGATTTCAGATATTGAAATGCCAGAAATGGACGGCTATACGTTAACATCAGAAATTCGAAATTCTGAAAAATTAAAAGACTTACGTGTCATTTTGCATACCTCGTTAAGTGGCATCTTTAATCAAGCTATGGTGGACAATGTCGGAGCCGATGATTTTATCGCGAAGTTTAATCCAGACGATTTGGCTAACGCAGTAGAACGTAATATTAATTTGCTTCATTCAGAGCCTGCTCGGGAAATATCGAGTGATAAATAAAGATTTAAACGAAAAAGAATACCTTGAATTTTGTGTTTTTTTGGAAAAACACTGTGGCATTGTCTTAGGTAGTAATAAGCACTATTTGGTACGCAGTCGTTTGAGCCCCTTATTAAGTGAATTTAAATGCGATTCGTTATCACAGTTGATTCAACGAGTGATGACGCTGCGTGAACGAGCCCTTCGCAGCACAGTGATTGATGCAATGACCACCAATGAAACGTTGTGGTTTCGGGATAAATACCCGTTTGAAATACTCATGAAACGCTTTTTACCTGAATTCTCGAAACTCAATCGTCCGTTAAAAATTTGGTCTGCGGCGAGTTCTTCTGGCCAAGAGCCTTATTCCATTGCAATGACTTGTATGGAGTATCGTGAGAGAAATCCTGGTCAATTAAGAATGGGATTTGATATTTTAGGCACCGACATTTCAGCGAGCATGCTTGCCCATTGTAAAAATGGCGAATATGACAAACTAGCATTATCACGTGGTTTGTCACCTGAACGGTTGAAGAAATATTTTAATGCATCGTCAACCAGCTGCTTTACGGTTAAAGATGAAGTGAAAAAGCATGTTTCTTTTCGAGAGTTTAATTTGTTAGAAAGCTGCAGTATATTGGGGCGATTTGATATCATTTTTTGCCGTAACGTCCTTATATACTTTTCGCCTGATGTTAAGCGGCAAATATTTGCCAACTTTGCCAAGGTGGCAAATAAAGAGTCCTACTTAATGTTAGGGGCGTCTGAGTCGGTGAATGGTTTGACCGAAAAATTCACCATGGAGCGAGATCCTCTTGGTATCTGCTATAGATTAGCTCAATAACTCACCATTCACACGTGTAAATAAAAAAAAGACAAGCATTGCTTGTCTTTTTCAGTTTCTGGCACACGTATTGCTTAGTTATAAACAATATAGTGAAAGAGACAAAATTATGGCGATTTCTTTTGATAAAGCATTAGGTGTTTCCCAGTATACCGTCGGAGTTCGCGCTAAACGTGCTGAACTCATTGCAAGTAATATTGTAAATGCTGATACACCACACTACAAAGCTAAAGATTTGGACTTTGCGTCAGCAATGCGTATGGCTAAGTCGGGGCAGTCGGGTGGTATGGGGCGTACACATAGCAAGCATTTTAATGTTAATTCATCGGTCGGTAATAGTGTCGCCTTTCGCGTACCAAATCAGCCTGATACAGGTGACGGCAACACGGTTGATGTACAAGTGGAACGAAATTTTTATATGAAAAATGCGCTTGAGTATCAGCAGAGTCTTCAATTTCTTGGTGGTAGGTTTAAAGCGCTAAGATTTGCGATTAAAGGAGCCCAATAATGAGCATATATAACATATTCGATGTTGCTGCGTCTGGCATGAGCGCGCAGTCTCTGCGTCTTAACGTTACCGCGTCTAATATTGCTAACGCCAACAGTGTGAGTAGCAGCCGCGAAGAAACGTACCGTGGCCGCCATCCAGTTTTTGCCGCTCATATGCAAAAAGCTGCCGACAAGGATCAAATGTCAGTGCCGGTGCAAGTGTTGGGTATTGTTGAAGATCAGGATCCCTTGCGTCAAGAATATAACCCAAACCATCCATTGGCAGATAAAGATGGTTTTATTTATAAACCTAACGTTAATGTGATGGAAGAAATGGCCAATATGATGTCGGCTTCGCGCTCATATCAAACCAATGTACAGGTCGCTGACGCAGCAAAACAAATGCTAATGCATACCTTAAGATTAGGTAAGTAGAGGAATATATTATGGCAACAGTCAATACTGGTAATGCTTATCTGGACTCGATGCGCTGGGTCAGCGAGCAAGAAAAAGTCAAAGTCGATGACGGCTCAAATCAAAGCCTTGACCAAGAAGATTTCTTGAAACTGCTCACTCAGCAATTATCGATGCAAGATCCGTCAAAGCCCGTTGATAACGATGCAATGATCACTCAAATGGCCTCTTTTAGTACGGTTGAGGGGATCAATCAGATGACTGACCAATTTGCAGATCTTAATTCTGTGATGGCATCGTCGCAAGCGTTGCAAGCATCAACCTTAGTCGGTCAGAAAGTGCTTATTCCAACGAATGTCGGCAATAAACTTGAAGGAGCAGGCCTCGAAGCTGTCATCAGCTTACCTGAAAAATCTCCTGGGGTGACGGTTAATATAGAGAGTGAAACTGGCGAGCTTATTAAGACAATTAAAGTGGCTGATTTACCTGCGGGTAACAGTGACTTTACCTGGGATGGCACCGATGAAAATGGTGATCAGGTTCAACCGGGAAATTACACAATTAAGGCCAGTAGCAAAGTTGACGGAAAGTCACAAGCTCTTGCTGTTTCAACATATGCTCATGTCGCTAGCGTTAGCCTCGGAAGTGGTCAAAACGGCGTCGTTCTAAATTTAAGAGGCTTGGGTAATATTTCACTAAGTGAAGTATTGGCTGTAGCCGAAGATTAATCTAAAAAGAGGATTTCAACATGTCTTTTAATATTGCACTAAGTGGTATCGCAGCAGCGAAAAAAGATCTAGACGTTACCGCGAATAACATCGCTAACGTAAATACCATTGGTTATAAAGAATCACGCGCTGAGTTTGCTGACGTGTATGCATCTTCTTTGTTCACTAATTCTAAAACCAAAGCCGGTGACGGTGTAACAACTGCGCAGGTGGCACAGCAGTTTCACCAAGGTAGCTTGTCGTTTACTAATAATGCATTGGATTTGGCGATTACCGGACCTGGTTTCTTTGTCACCGCATCGGGGCTTGATTCAAAGGAATTAACCTTTACTAGAGCGGGTGCTTTTAAGTTAAACAATGAAAACTTTATTGTTGACTCAAATGGCAATTATTTACAAACCTATCCGGTAAATAGTGATGGTTCATCAGCTGCCATTAATTTGACGTCTACACAAGGTCTTAAAATACCGGAAACTGCTGGTGTGCCAGTGAAATCTGGCATGGTTACGATGTCGGCTAACTTACCGGCAAATGCAGATGCTAAAGATATCACCATGTTTAATATTGACGATGCTGCTACGTATAACCATTCGACATCGGTCACTATTTACGACTCACTTGGTGAGTCACATGTGCAAACCTCATATTTCGTCAAAGACAGTACCGGAACTAACCGATGGGCGCAGTTTACGGCGGTTGATGGTGTTAAAGTCGATGCTGTAGCGCCTACCGTTGGATTGACAGCTGGCACTGTAGGTACAGGTCATGTTGGTGCTTTAATTAATTTTGATTCTAGTGGCGTTTATTTACCACCAACCGCACCAGCAAGCGCGGATATATTTATGCAGCCTTTAGGCACGCCGGGTGCAGGTGTTTATAATACGGGACCGGATGGTACGCAAACGATTACCCTACGCATGGACAAGCCCACTCAATTTTCTTCAGGTTTTGAAGTTACCTCACTTGAGCAAGATGGTTTAACCGTAGGACGTTTAACTGGCGTTGAAATTGGCCCTGATGGTTTGGTTAAAGCAACTTACAGTAACGGTAGTTCACAACCATTAGGTCGTGTTGCTATGGCACGCTTTAGAAACGAGCAAGGTTTGACGCAAAAAGGTAATACATCTTGGCAGGCGAGTCAAAACTCTGGCGAACCACTTGCCGGTGAAGCAGATAGTGGCACCTTTGGTACCATTAACTCTGCTGCACTTGAACAAGCTAACGTTGATTTGACCACCGAACTTGTCGATCTTATTACTGCACAGCGAAACTTCCAGGCTAACTCAAGAGCGCTAGAAGTTAACCAAGCATTGTCGCAAACTATATTACAAATCAGATAATTAGATAACAATAGGCGAGTGCTCTCTCACTCGTCGTTTTCATTTCTCAGTACTCTTCTACAATATTCCAAGCAATCTCTCCTTTGTATTTCTATAAATAATTCGTTTCTGGCACATCCGTTGCATTATAAATTTTAGACAATGCTATTTATTAGCTAATTGATAATTTATTGACGGGGTGACATATGGATAAACTACTTTATATATCCATGAGCGGCGCCAAAGAAAACATGAACGCAGTAGCGGTGCGGGCGAATAACCTTGCCAATGCCAATACCACTGGG
>JABSRV010000113.1 GCA_013214905.1 Psychrobium sp.
GGCTTATATTTTCACCGTTCACTTCAATGTTTTGTTGACTAAAGTCCCGTAATGCTGTGTGTAATACCGCGCGCTCTTCGGTTAAATTAATCGCCTGCCCCGCAAACATCTTGTCACGCCATTGCTCGACATCGCAGGCTTTAGCCAAGTCAACCAATGCCGCTATGGTCTCGCTATCAATCAGATTTTTAGAATAATCAAGTAACATATTCGGCAATTCAATGGAAAACTTGTCAAAGCGCTGTGGGTCATCACTAAATAACTGATTCATGTGCTGTGCTTGCTTTTTTTGTGCTAACAATTCCAACTTCTGCCAACTCGGTAACTGACGACGAGACATCATCTATTCCTATTTGTAATTAATTAAACTAGCCGCACCATAGCATAACAAAAGCCGTAATGACAACGCTGTCATTTGTGATCTTGTTATGAAAACGAAAATAATGATTGAGATAATATACAAAACTAAATAACCTTAGGGACTAATGAATTAATAGTTGGTTATCAGATGAAAAGTACTATTATTGATGTCGCTAAACATGCGGGCGTTTCAATAAAAACAGTCTCTAGAGTCACGAATAATGAAGCGTCTGTGCGCCAGACAACACGTGATAAAGTAATGGTGTCAATTGAGGCATTAAAATATCAACCTAATTTAGCCGCCAGAAATCTCGCGACCACTAAATCATATTCCATTGCCTATATTTATGATAACCCAAATGCTTATTATATAATCGATATGCAAAATGGCATTTTGCAACAATGCAAAGCACAAGGCTATGAGTTACTAATTCACCCTTGCAAAGCGAATAGCGACGGAATTGTTGATGAACTCATTACCATGATTAAGCAGGCGCAAATAGCTGGCATTGTGTTAACACCGCCTTTTTCTGAAATGCCTGAATTTATTGAACGACTAACCAGCGCAAAAATATCTTTTGTCAGAATATTGTCCGGCAATCAAGCGCCCGACAATCTCTCACCATGCGTATTGGTTAATGACCGACAAGCTGCTTATGATATAACCGACCATCTAATAAGATTAGGTCATGTTGATATTGCTTTCTTAAGCGGTGGTGTTGGTCATCAATCAACATTCGAACGGCTACATGGTTATAAGGCTGCGTTAAAAACGCATAACATTAAAATTAATCCCAATTTTATCGTCGATGGTGAGTATTCCTTTGAATCGGGAGTTCAAGGCGCACAAATGTTAATGAAGTTAACCGAAAAACCCAGTGCCATTTTTTCCTGTAACGATGAGATTGCCGCTGGCGCCTTATTTGCGTCACGCTTAATGCACATTAATATTCCCGAGCAATTATCCATCGTCGGGTTTGAGAATAGCCCCTTCTCTCGTCAAACATGGCCAACGCTAACCACCGCCGATCAACCCAATATCAGAATAGCCAAGCATGCAACTAGCATGTTAATCAATAATATAAAATCACCGACCATTGACTTTGATTGCGAAATTTTCACCCCGCAGTTAATCGAACGGGACTCTAGCGCAAAAGTTCCCAGCGCCAATAACAAAGGTACAATAAGTTAAAGTTAACTGTAATATTAAGTCGTTGCCCATCCATTTCTACTCTTGTGGCCCACCTCCACATTGTTGAACACGCCATCAGGGATGCGAGCTTGTTTGGCTAACTCTGCCATTTTGCACTGCGGGACGAACAACATAAGGTACATTCTGCGACCAGTGCGATCGCAGTCTTACGGAAGCCGGTATTACAGGCGATACGCCTTAATATTAGTAGCTAGATCACTATTTGCACGCTAGCGGCATTATCTTGCAGCTCGCTAGGTAAAATGCTGCTTGGCATATTCTGCCAACACACAGGGCGCGTAAAGCGATTTATTGCATTTGAGCCTACCGACGTTGTTTGCGGCGCCGTTGAGGCCGGATATGGTCCGCCATGTTGCATTGAGTGACACACCTCAACACCTGTTGGCATTTGGTTAAAGATGACTCGTCCTACATGTTGTGAAATGTCATCAATAAGATCAAGTGACTGCTCGGTTTGAATTTCATCAACGGTGCCATGAATGCTCGCCGTTAATTGGCCTTGCATTGTCTGTGCTAATAATTGCATTTGTTCGCTGTTGTCACAGACAACCACTAATGCGGCTGGACCAAATAGCTCTTCTTGCAACGATACATCGCTTAAATAATCACTGGCGCTAACGTCAAATAATGCGGCTGGCGTTTGACATTGCCCTTGCCCTTCTTGACCTAAGCCGATTAAGTTTAGTTTTTCATGCGACGTCCAATGCGCTAGTTTTTGCTGATAAGTTTGAGCAATCGCGCGCGTTAACATGGTGCCAGCGCCTGCACTTGTAATATTTTCTTTCAGCGTTGCCATTAACGCATCTAAACCAGCGCCTTTAGTGACCACGACGACACCTGGTGAGGTACAAAACTGACCGTGGCCCATCAACATCGACGCCACTTGATTGGCGGCTAAAGTATTGGCCTGTGTTGCTAGCAATGCCGGTAAGATAAATTGTGGATTAATGCTGCCTAGTTCACCAAAGAATGGCACAGGGTTAACGCGTGATTGCGCTAATTTGTTAAGAATATCACCGACTTTTTGTGAGCCGGTAAAAGCGACTGCTTTTACCGCATCTGCTTGCACTAATTGCTGGGCAATCTCAGGCGCTGACGATTGCACCATCGAAAAGATGCCCACTGGCATGTTGGTCGAGATAATAGCCTTGTTGATCGCATGACTGACCAATTCAGTGGTCGCCGGATGCGCAGGATGACCTTTAACAATGACTGGACAACCGGCCGCTAAAGCAGACGCAGTATCGCCACCAGCGGTTGAAAATGCTAATGGGAAATTACTTGCTCCAAAAACAACAACAGGTCCTAAGGCGACATTGTTCAAACGGCTATCGGCTTTTGGCATCGGTAGTCGCGCGCTATCGGCAAGATCAATGTGCAGCGGCTGCGTTGGCTCCCGTAATTTGCTAGCGAACATTCTAAGTTGACCACAAGTTCGCCCGCGCTCACCTTCTATGCGCATTTGAGGCAGCGCCGTTTCGCTCATGGCAACCTCAACTAGTTGCGCGCCTAGCAATTCAATTTCACTGGCAATCGCCTCTAAAAAATCGGCACGCTGTATCGCGCTAAGGCGACGAACTTGCTTGGATGCACCGGCAGCGCTTACTACCGCTTGCTCTGCATCCTCACTGGTTGCTTCAAAGAAACAGTAATCATTGTTGACGTCTGTCGCTGGATTAGCGCTGGAAAAAGTATCATTGCCAAGGTTTTTCCAACGACCATTAATTAAATGTTGTCCGGTAATTTCAATCATAATTTTCTCACTGTTAGTATTTGTGTTGGTAATGATGGTGACGACATGTGCTTATACCCATTGCATTAAGTGACTTGAAAGCCAAATGCGTAAGGATCGTCATCATCAACCATGATTTGGTTAAAGCCCGTCACTTGCGCCCAGCCTTCAATGCTTGGCATGATGGCTGGATAGTCACCGACCATGGTCAATGACTCTACTTTGCCGATAAACTGACTGCCGATGAAACTCTCATGGTGAAAAGCTTGCCCAACCTCTAACAAACCCTTAGCAAAACGCTGCGCCATGCGTGCGCTTGTACCAGTGCCACAAGGTGAGCGATCAATGGCTTTATCGCCATAAAAAACCGCGTTAGCACCGTCGCTACTTTTTTTACTTGCGGTGCCGGTCCACAACAAATGGCTAATGCCGCTAACGGTGTCATCATCGGGATGCACACAGCTCAATTGCTGGTTTGCGGCGCGGCGCACAATTGGACTCCAATGCAATATGTCACTAGCACTCCAGTGCTCAATGCCGGGGAAGTTTTTCTGGGGCTCTACAATGCAATAGAAATTGCCACCGTAGCTAATATCTACCAATAAAGAGCCTAGGCTAGGTACGTCGATAATCTTGTCTCTGTGCGCCAAGTAACTAGCCACGTTATAAATTTTAACGCTGTCGACCTTAGTGCCTGTTTTAGTATATTCAATTTTGATTTGACCGGCTGGCACATCAATGGTCAAAAAACCTTCTTTCTTAGGCGTTAACAATCCCTGCTCTAATGCTGCCGTGATAGTGCCTATGGTGCTATGGCCGCACATAGGCAGGCTGCCTCTGGTTTCAATAAACAAAATACTAGCGTCGCTGTCTTCACTACATGGTGGGTATAAAAATGCGCCGGACATCATGTCGTGTCCACGAGGTTCAAACATTAACGCTTGCCTGATCCAGTCATGATGAGTGAGGAAATCCTGACGCTTTTCACTCATCGTCGTGCCCACTAAATTGGGATGCCCACTGGTAACCAGTCGCACCGGGTTACCACAAGTGTGGGCATCAATGCAAAAAAAGGTGCCTTTACGCATCACAACTCCTTATATACCCGTGACCATTGAAAGTACGGGAATTTGTAAATGATATAAAATTCAATATACAAGGCGCGCGATTGACCAATAGCTGGCTATTGGGATTGAGCGCAACGCAGTAGATTGGGTTTTAGAGCGTTACAAAACCTGCATCTTCATTGGTTATGGGTAGCAGCTTACGACAAGCGCTAAAACCAAGATTGATTACCCGCTTTTAACGCTCGCTTTAATTAAGCTAGGTTATATTTAGTCAGATCCAAACGATTAGCCAAGGCATCTCTCATGGTATCTTCCACTTGAGCGCGATCATCACCTGTTAAGATCAAGCGCGGCGCGCGAACGTTTTCACTACCACGACCAACAATTTGCTCAGCCAATTTAATCGCTTGCACCAATTTAGGAATAGTATCTAAGCGCAATAACGGCATAAACCAGCGATAAATTTCACGCGCTTCTTCGATTCGCCCAGCTTGTGCCAATTTCATTAACGCCACTGACTCTTGCGGGAATACGTTGGTTAAACCCGAGATCCAACCCGTCGCGCCTAACAAAATAGACTCTAGGGCGATATCATCAACACCACATAAAATGGTAAAACGATCGCCAAAACGTGTTTGCAGTTCGGTTAAACGGCGCGTGTCAGTGGTTGATTCTTTGATCGCAACAATATTTTCTTCTTTGGCCAGCACTGCCATCATGTCTAAATTGATGTCTATGCCGTAAGTCACAGGGTTGTTATATACCATGATCGGTAATGTTGTCGCGCGTGCAACCGATTGAAAATGATAAAGTGTTTCTTGCTCACAACCGCGATACACCATCGCTGGCAATAACATCAGACCATCGACACCAGTATCTTGAATATCTTGCGCGTATTGCGCCGCAGCGTCAGCACTGTTCTCAGCACAACCACTTAATACGATGATACGACCGTTTACGGTTTCTACAGTGTGCTTAATAAATTCACGCTTTTCCGCAGGTGACAAAGACAGGTTTTCGCCAATGGTGCCAAGGGCAATAATGCCATCAATTCCATCGCTAATGAGTTGCTCTAACATGCGCGCGTTTGATTGATAGTTAATAGTGCCATCGTCATTAAACTGAGTAGAGATAGCTGGAAATACGCCGTTCCAATTGATGCTCATTGCAAAATCCTTAATTGGGGTTAATAAATTCATTAAACTATTTGAAAGCAAGCTTTCGACTTGGTATATTGTATACAATATACCAAGTGTAGCAAACACAAAATAACCACATACGACAAATTTAACTTAACCGACTGTTTTTGTTATGTTAATAATTAACCAACGTTCGCTATGTACGTTTTACAAGCAATAGAAATGTAATAAACTAATAGTTGTCGGCTTTAAATGGACTAAAGATTTAATGAATAATCAGAAAATAGCGGTTATTGGCGCAGGTATTATTGGCCTATGCACGGCCTTTGAATTGCAAAAAAAAGGCATGGAAGTGACATTATTTGACGGCCAAGGCATTGGACAAGGCGCATCATTTGGCAACGCTGGACATTTTGCTACCGAGCAGGTTTTTCCGTTAGCGGATCCCGCCCTGCTGCCGAAATTACCTGCCATGCTATTTGATCCCTTAGGTCCTTTTAAACTCAAGTTGAGCTATTTACCCAAAGCGTTGCCTTGGTTTTGTCGATTCCTGTCGGCAATGCGTGCTAGCGAGCGACTAAAAAACACCGCAGCCATCCGCGCCTTAAATGATCACGCAATAACGCGTTGGCAACAACTGCTGCGTCAAATTAATAGCGAGCACTTAATGACTAAAAAAGGCTCGTTATTGGTTTATGACAATAACGCTAATAACACGAATGAAAAGCAACTTAACGCCGACTACGCTCATTATCGCAGTCAAGGTATCGCGTTAGAGAAGTTATCAGCGGCGCAAGTCTTAGTCAAAGAGCCAAGTCTTGGCAATAACGTATTAGGCGCGCTTTACTTTACTGATGTGGCGCACACCAGCAGCCCAAAATTATTATGTGATAGCATTTTTCAAGCGTTTACCGCCTTTGGCGGCCAGTTCGTTAATAGTAATGTCGATGAAATTAAAAGCGAGACCAACCCAATAACCGTTACCTGTGAAAAACAGCATTACCAATTTGATAAAATCGTTGTTTGCGCCGGTGCGCACGCCAAGAAATTAGCCGCACAATTAGGTCACCATGTGCCATTGGAAAGCGAACGTGGTTACCATTTAATGTTACCAGTAACGCACACGTTGCAGCGCCCTGTGGCGTCTAGCGATCGAAAATTCATTATGACGCCAATGCAAGATGGTTTGCGCCTTGCAGGAACCGTAGAGTTTGCAGGCAATGATAATGCCCCCGATTATCGGCGCAGTGACATGCTATTAACGCACGCCAAAGCATTGTTACCATCACTGGCAGACATTAATTTAGAAGATTTAACGCAACAAGCGCGCTGGATGGGCCTGCGTCCATCCTTGCCAGACTCCTTGCCTATTATCGATGTCAGCAAACACAATAAATCGGTGTATTTTAATTTTGGTCATCAACATTTAGGACTCACCTGGGGCGCAATATCGGCAACGCTACTCACTCAGTTGCTCAGAGGCATGACGTCAGATGTGCCTTTACATGCTTATCGTATTGACCGTTTTTAGGGCGGAATTCTTAAGGTTTTATTTGGGGGAAATCAACGGATAAATTATGTCCACTGCATTAGCCATTATAACGTTGACCTTTTATTAAAACCGTCTTTTATCATTTGACTACATTGACGTTATTTACGACACTGAGTTATTAGAAGCTAAGTGATAATGACATGAAAAAACAATTGATGGCGCTTGCGACTATTGTCTTCAGTACAACCTGCAACGCTTACGACAGCCACACAATGCAAAGCAGCGGTCTTGATGGAAATCTTGCTACAACCTTGTTTGCAGAGGGAATATCAATACCATGGGCGATGGTGCAATTACCAAGTAAAGAAATACTGATTAGTGAACGCTCTGGACGATTGCGAGTGGTCAAAAATGGTGTTTTGTTGGCGCAAAGTATCGCTGGACTACCGGCAATCCACAGCAATGGGCAAGGCGGGTTATTAGACCTTGCACTGCACCCAGACTTTGCCAATAATCACTGGCTTTATTTCACCTACGCCAGTAAGCAAGGTATCGGCTCAGGTAGCAATACCGCGTTAATGCGCGCTACCTTAGACATTTCAAACAAGTATTTAACAGATTTAAAGTTATTATACAAAGCACAGCCAAACTCCAATAAAGGGCAACATTACGGCAGTCGTATTGTGTTTGACGAAAAGGGTTTTGTCTATTTCTCAGTTGGAGATAGAGGCAATCGTGATGTCAATCCGCAAGACCTAAACAAAGACGGCGGCAAAATATACAGGTTGCATGATGATGGCAGCATTCCGCTAGATAATCCTTTTTATGGTCAAACAGGCGCAAAATCTGCCATTTTTTCCTATGGTCATAGAAACCCTCAGGGACTGAGTATTGACCCACTAACCAAGACCATTTGGTCGCATGAGCATGGGCCGCGTGGTGGTGACGAAGTCAATGTCATTACTAAAGGTGCAAATTACGGCTGGCCGGTAATCAGCTATGGCATCAATTACAATGGTACCAAAATCACCGATAAAACCGCCATGCCCGACATGCAGCAACCCGCGCTTTATTGGACACCATCAATCGCCCCTTCTGGCATGATTTACGTTTCAAGTGATAAATACCCAACGTTAAAGGGCAGTTTTTTGATCGGCTCGCTGAAATTCAATCATTTAGTTTTATTGGCCGTTAAAGACAAAACTGTCACCAGCCAAGAGAAAATATTCGAAGATATAGGCCGCGTACGAAGTTTAATGCAAGGCATAGACGGTTATATCTATGTTGGCATTGATGGGGTAGGAATTAAAAAAATCGTGCCTAAATAAGATATAGAACACGCTCAATTGTCAGATGAAAAACTAGGTTGTATGCAACTATAAGCTCGACCTTTTTATCAGTATCATACATATATTTTGCTCCAAAAACGCTTATCAACCTAATCCACTTTTATACTTTATATGGCGGCACAAAGCGAGATAGGATTAATTATGCCAATGTTGTTTTTTGGATTAGGTTTTGTATTGCTAATTCAGAAAACAGGTCACCACATCGACTACAAAAATATTTTAGAAATATCCAGTCAATGCTAAGAATTATCGACTACAGTTTCAGTTATCATTCTATAAAAGGATTTGAATATGACTGCCTTTAAAGCATCGGTTGCAATATTACTCAGTGTTAGCGTACTTACTGGTTGCCCTTCAAGCAACGACGAAAATACGTCAGATAAGAAAAACCTTAATGTAAGTACCGCTGTTAAAGAGGACATTGTCGCAAGTAATACCACCATTAATGAAATGGGAAGGCCCTACATCGTCACGTTGAATGCATCAGGTGATAAATCCAATGAATATGTGTCTGGTGGATATTTTCTAGCCCCTCTAATCAAGTATTCTACGGTTGGCTTAATTAGCACTGCCCAAGAGAGCAGTATTAATGATGACGGCACCAACTATCTTGCGTTAAGTAATATTTTTGAAACATCGTTAAAAACAATGCAGCTAGACCTTTATTACAGCAGTGAAGATAGTCGAGATAAATTTAATAAACTATTCGGTCTGTGGCGCACCTCATTTACCTCCTACGTCGATTTTAAAGTTGATTACGACAACGCCAATATAAAATCCAGAACATACGATACGCCAAGAAATGCCTGTGAATCAGGTTTTGAAGATATTAAAAGTGATGTATATAGAGCATTACTGCAAGACGCTCACACCGTTTATGATGAATCAATCAGCCTGTGTATTATCCGCAACGACAATATGGACGTTGGCAGTTTCAACGTTTGGAATAAAGAAACTGGCATTGTCGGAGACTTTCATTATCTAACGCTTCCTTCCGGTGAGACGATTGTCTTTAAAAACGATGGAGATAAATATATTGGTGACGACCGAGGCCTTGTTGTTAACATGCGTTTGCTTGAAGACGACTCATTTGAATACATAGACGCGCAAAGTGTTGTTAATACCTATTCAAAAGAAGGAAAGTTGATTAGAAAAATGTTCGAAGGGCAAGAAACTATTATTCATTACGATGACCAATTTAAGATAACCCACATTACAGGGCCACTGGACTCATCACTTGTTTTTAACTATTCCGAAGACCAATTATTGCAGTCGATTACTTTTGCTGGCAAGCAAGCGAGTTTCCGATATAACGAAGACAACTTTTTAATCGATATTAGTGTTGCCACCGATGATGTGGCTTATGACGATGAAGAAGACGCTAATACGCAAACAGAAGCCGTTGATGAAGCAACCGACCTCGCGAAATCTGATGTTGAAAAAGACCTGAACATTGGAGAAGCAGGCGTTGCCGCACAAGCCATTGAAAACGTCTACAACTTAGCGACATTTACCTATAATGACCAAGAGCTATTGGCGTCGATAAATAGAGTTGCGGTGACCGACGATGACAATCCAGAACATTCAATCAGTGCATCGTCCACCTCATATTTTTACGATAATCTAAAGCGGGTTGTCAACATTGAAGAGGATACAAATAATGGTTTTTCAGTCACTTATCAAGCTAGCATAGTAGAAAAAAGCTTTAAAGATGGCAACAAAATAATTCATAACTTGTCTTTTGTTGGCTCAAAACAACAAGTAAAATTGATTGATGACAACGTTGATTTACTTGTGAATGAATTTAATAAACAAGGTCAATTGAGCCAAATTGACCTGACTGAAGAACCTGAGATTGACGAGCACGGCAATATCATTACTCAGGGCTTAGAAAATGGCAAACAACGCCTTAAAATGAATTTTTCGTACAATACGCGCGGCCTGATAAATAAAATTCAATACGCGTCAGTTTCCAGCGGTAAAAGATTCGTGCAGTTAGACTATAAAAGTCACTACCCTAAGCCAACCAAGGTATTAACGAATGACGCGGTGACTTTTTTTGACATAAACCAAAAGGGACAAATCATTAGAAAAACGGCCGTGAAG
>JABSRV010000114.1:0-2173 GCA_013214905.1 Psychrobium sp.
TACCACATCGGGATCTTGTCGTAATATAGCGCTCTAGCCTCGAGCAAAGGGAATATCAACTTTGGCATTAACCTGTGTTTGACCGATACCTTCGATGTTATATTCGATGGGATCTTCAACGGTCAAAATATTGCGATCGGTGCTGTTTAAGTCGGTAAGTCCGGCATAAAGGGTGGTACTTTTACCCGAGCCAGTAGGACCTGTCACTAAAATGATACCGTGTGGGCGATGAATTAAAATATCAAAACGCTCGCGGATCTTAAGCGTCATGCCCAAGTCTTTTAAATTAAGCTTAGCCTGATTCTTATCCAGTAAACGCAATACCACACGCTCACCATGGCTCGACGGCATGGTTGATACACGAACGTCTACGCCGCGACCAGCGATGCTTAATGATATTCGGCCATCTTGTGGTACGCGTTTTTCAGCAATATCTAAGCGCGCCATCACCTTAATACGCGAGACTAATAACGAGGCCAATTTACGATTGGGTTTAAGCACCTCACGTAAAATGCCGTCAACACGAAAGCGAATAGTCAGATTTTTTTCGAAGGTTTCGATATGCACATCACTAGCCCCTTCTTTGATGGCTTCACTTAGCGTGGCATTGATAAGCCGAATAATTGGCGCATCGTCTTCCGACTCTAGTAAATCTTGAGTTTCGGTTAACTCGTCTGCCAAGGTGAACAAATCAACGTCATTACCTAAGTCTTCTACCAATTGCTGTGTTTCAGAGCTATTGTGCTGATACGCAATAGTCAGTAAACGCTCAAACTCGCTATCTTCTACACATTCCAATATAAGCGGACGCTGCGCACAACGCCGCGCCTCAATTAAAGAAGCTACGGTGGTAGTTTGATGATGAACCAAAACATCTAGCTGTTCTTTAACCATAAACAGCACACCATGACGTTTAGCAAAAGCAAAACTTAGTCGATGGCTGATATTTTCGACAATACTAGAGTCTTCAACGGTATTAAGACTAGAATCAACGGTGCTCATCTCTTCGCCAGCCTCCACTGAATCATTTTGAGTCATATCTATTGCAACGGGTGACAAATTATCAGTCTTCGCCATCGTTAGCCTGCTTTTTATTGTCGTTATGATCTTTAATGTAATCGTTCAATTTTTTTGGTAATTCATCTAAAATCGGCGCATCGGTAAATGGCATCAAACCAATGCCTTCTGCATTTTTGTCTAACTGCACCGCGCGAATATAATTGTATTTACTCGCACTGATACGCTCCATCGTTGCCGCATCACGAATAATCGTTGGCTTGATAAAGATCATCAGATTACGTTTTTTGGTGGTGGTAGAGCTTGAGCGGAATAATGCACCAATGATTGGGATATCACCTAATAGCGGTACTTTAGATTCAGTTTCTTGTACTTCCTCGTCAATGAGACCGCCGATCACGATAATTTGTCCATCATCAACCATAACCGTGGTGCTTACCGAACGTTTTGAGAAAATAACGTCAACCGCAGTACCCGCGTTTCCGGCTTTAACACCAGATACTTCCTGCACTATTTTCAATTGCACCGCATTGCCTTCATTAATTTGCGGCGTCACTGTTAGCTTGATGCCAACTTCTTTGCGTTCAATGGTTTGAAATGGTTGATTATTGGTACTATTGCTTTGTGAGCCAGTGATAACAGGTACTTCTTCACCAACAATAAATATCGCCTCTTGGTTATCAAGAGTAGTAATGTTTGGCGTAGCCAATATGTTAGACGACGAAGTAACGCTAATAGCTTGAATAACCGCCGCCCAGTCTCCAGTTACAAATCCTGCTAATGCGCCTTTAACCGACCCTAGTACCGTGCCCAGCGCGGTGTAATCTGCTCGCGTTACGATATCAGGATTCTTGGTAGTATTTTGGTTATCTCCCGAACCTGTGGTCGATTGCGACGCTTTAGTTGTGTAACCACGTCCAGAATATGCCGCCGCGCCAATTGCGCCGATTGAAGCACCGTTACCAAACTGAATTAAACCACCTTTAGCATTGGCCCACTGCACGCCTAAGTCGATGCCGTCACCTTCGGCAACTTCGACAATAATTGCTTGAACATTAACTTGGGCACGGCGATAGTCTAATTGGCGAATAACGCTTTCTAGGCTGCGCATTACATCCGGCTGCGCTGTAATAATGATTGAGTTAGTATCTTCGTG
>JABSRV010000114.1:2183-10442 GCA_013214905.1 Psychrobium sp.
TCTCTCTTATTTTTATTTGGAGATATGTTTATTTATAGAGACTTGAGAAACGGAAAATTATTTATGAAAATACGCTAAAAATGTTTTGATTGCATTGTATTTTCTGATATTGTTTTTTTTATGTTCTTCGCCAACTTGCTTTGGTTTGTTTTTTTGTTGCCATCTTTTTTAATCGAACTAGCGACACCAGTTAATACAGCCGCTACTTCTTTTGCCTGCGCGTATTTAAGACGTACCACCTTGGTATTACCTGAACTTTCTTGTTCATTATCAAGTAACTTAACCAACTTGACCGCACGATTACGAGCGCGTTTCTCACCACTAACCACGACGCTATTGGTACGCTCGTCCGCCACCAATTTTGGAATTAATACGTTGCTCGACTTACTTTTACTGTTGCTATTGCTAATAACCTTTTCAACAATACGCACTAATTCACTGGCCGACGCATATTTTAATGCTATCACCGAGACTTCTTGGTCACCCTGTTTGTCAACACGGCGGATCATTTCAACAATGCGGTTGACCTTTGACGCTCGCCCCGTAATCATAATAACGTTAGACGCATCATGTGCCACGATATTTCCCGCACCACTATTATCATTAATCTGACGTAAAATAGGCGTCAAGTCACGTACCGGTACGTTATACACTGGCACAATACGCGTCACCACTTCATCACCTTGACCGGTTTCATCGGCACCAATCACTGGTATCGCTGATGATTTAGCATTTTTGTCTTTAATAATTTTCAAGATGTTGTTATCCATCTCAATGACCGCGTAACCATATACCTCAAGCACACTAAGGAAAAACTGATAATATTGTTCTTCGTTTAGCGTGTCATAACTGCGAATGTTAATTTTACCGCGGACGTTAGGCTCGATAATCATGGTTTTGTGTAATGCCCGCCCCACCGTAGCAATGAATTCATTGATATCTGTGCCTTTAAAATTGGCAGAATATTGACTTGCGAAAACATTCGGAACCAGCAAGGCACTAGCAACGAGTAACATCGCGCCGCATTTTCTGGAGGTGATAAAGCGTCTTTTTGCAGGCATTATTAGTATTTCCTAGGCTCTTATTTACTGTGGTAAAGCAAATTTAATATCTGTTAACTGACCATTACGTTCAACAGTGATCATAATGTCATTCATATTTTTTAGTTGCGCCATCACTTGCAGTGACTGCGCCATGTCGGTTAAATCATAGCCGTTAATCGATACAGCTAAATCATTGGCCTTAAGCCCTGATTGTCTAAATAATTCAGGCTGGCGACCGGCATTTAACCGATACCCTCTAATCCGCCCACCGGCTTTAACCGGTGAAATGGTAATGTAGTCAATGATTTTACCCGGATTTTTTAATATCTCGGCACGTGTTTTTGCCAAGCTATCACTAAATTTTCGACTTGTTTTAGCGACTGGCTTAGCGGTTAGCCTTGTATTTCTTGCACTAATTTGCTGCTTGTCATACGAATGGCCGTCTAACATTAAGGTTTCAAAGACGCCGCTATTATTTAAAATCACCCGATCAGGGTGAATTTCAGAGACCGTGGCGCGTGTATTTTCAATTTTTTCATCAATAATGTAAGTCGCTTGTTGCGACTGGTATTCAATAATAGCAATTGAACGACTTGGATCATCACTAGCCATGACTCCAGTCAAAATAACGTTCAGGCGAGTTTCGGGCGCGTCAGTGACTTGCTGCTGCACGACAACTGGCTTTGCATTGGCCTTTCCAAACCATTCAAAGCTAGCAAAGTCTGTTGTCGACGTCGCGCGTTGGCCTTGGCTAACAAGGGGCGGCTGCCACTTTTGCACAGCTGTTGGCGGCGACAAAACAAGCCAAGTTATATTAGCCAAACTGTAAAGACAAAAAATCACCAACAAGCTGGTTAATAGTTTTGCCATTAAAGGTAGGTTTTTCGACGAATTAGATAAAATTTTATTTAATAGTTCCATTAAAATCACTGAGAAATGAAGATCATTTGTTAAATTATTAGTGCATTTGAGAATAGTTATCACTATGGCAACACTATACTAAGTTATGCACCGAGTCACAACCACGTCAGACCTGCTAATTTCGCACTAAATGCAATCAAAAATATATAACACTGACAAACATTTACAATAAATTCCGATGGCGATTAATTAACACATCATGCAAAGTCTTATTTTTGACAGCAAGCTGACGGACTTGTTCCCGATGACTTTCATCAATCTTAAATCGACTGTATCTGAGCAAATCAATAAACCCCATAGAAAAAAACGCAGTTTTGTGTTATTTTGTCGTCAAATTTTCATCGGATCTTTAACTAATGAAATCTTCGCAACAAGCCGCTAATTCAACGTCTGTTCGGCTCGACAAATGGCTATGGGCAGCGCGTTTTTATAAAACTCGAGGCATTGCTCGTGACATCGTGTCATCGGGTAAAGTATCTTACAATGGTCAGCGTTGTAAGCCGAGTAAAAACATCGAGTTAGGCGCGATGATTAAGTTACGACAAGGTAATGAAGAGAAAGAAGTAGAAATTTTGCAACTTAGTGATCAACGACGCGGCGCACCACAAGCGCAGTTGTTATATCAAGAAACGGACAATAGCATCAAAGTTAGGGCACAAAATGCCGAATTACGACGCTTGCATGCCTTAGACAATCCGCATCCTGAAAAGCGACCAGACAAAAAACAACGTCGTAAGATTATTCAGTTTCAAAGCCAATAATTTAATATTTATTTAAGTGGTAACCCCAGTGAAAGATCAATTAAAACGTTTCTTGTTCGACGAATTACACGTTCGTGGTGAAATAGTACAAAGCAGTGAAGCATATCAAGACATTATTCGCAATCATGACTACCCACAGCAAGTGAATCATTTGCTAGGTGAGTTATTATCGGCAACGGCTATGTTGACGGCATTATTGAAGTTTGAAGGTGATATAGCAGTGCAGCTGCAAGGTGACGGTCCTGTATCTTTAATCGTTGTTAACGGTAACGATCAACAGCAATTACGCGGTGTAGCACGTGTTAATGGTGACGTAACCACAAGCAAGTTAACCGAATTATTCACCAAAGGTTACATGGTAATTACAATCTCTCCAGTCAAAGGTGAGCGATATCAAGGTATTGTGGCGTTAGAGCACGATACTTTGGCGGGATGTTTTGAAACCTATTTTAAACAGTCTGAACAGCTTAAAACTCACTTTTGGTTGCGCGCCGATGATCAGCATGCGGGAGGCATGATGATTCAAGCACTGCCAGAAGAGACTGATAGCGAAGATGGCTATCAGCGCATTCATCAATTAACCGCGACGATTAAAAATGAAGAATTGTTCGAGTTAGAAAGCGACGTTATTCTAGATCGTTTATATCATCAAGAAGAAGTGCGAGTCTTTGAGCCGCAAGACTTGTCTTACAAATGTGGTTGTTCTTTTGAGCGCAGTGGCTCAGCTATTGTGTCGGTTGGTCGTGAAGAAGCAGAGTCTATCTTGGCTGAACAAGGCAATATCACCATGCACTGTGACTATTGCAACACCGAGTATGTGTTCATAGAAAAAGACGTTGCTATGCTATTTAATGATCCGCAGCAAAGCGAACAGCCGCACTAATTTTCTCGCTTCCATAAGAGAATGCCTGTTATTGATAACGGGCATTCTTGTATTTAATTGCCCTCTCATCATAAAAACCGTTCAATACGATCAAAAAATCACGTTTGCAATACCTTTCATGACACCAAAATAAAGTCTTTTTAAAACGTTCACCACATTAATCTGATTGTTTTTTACACGTATTTTTTCTCTAAAACAAGCGATTAGCACAATAGCTACTCGAGAGTAAGAAATTTAACTAAATTTTTATCAAGAACGTGGTTTAAATCACACCCAAAGATCCTGTACAATCCTGTCTGCCCAACGGCCAAGTTACAACACCTTGATGTAACTTTAATATACTACTTACCACTCTTTAGGAGCAGCACAATGACCGTCGCCACAGCTGGTAACAATACCAAATTAGATTTAAGCCAATACGGTATTAACGACGTCCAAGAAGTTATTCACAACCCTTCATATGAATTATTGTTTGAAGAGGAAACCAAAGCTGGTTTAGATGGCTATGAGAAAGGAATCATTACAGAGTCAGGTGCAGTCTCTGTAGACACAGGTATATTCACAGGACGCTCACCAAAAGATAAATACATTGTTCGTGACGATACGTCTCGCGATACAGTATGGTGGTCGGATCAAGGTAAAAATGACAACAAACCAATGAGCACCGAAACTTGGGATTCATTGAAAGGTTTAGTATCAACACAGCTTTCAGGCAAACGCCTATTTGTTGTTGATACATTTTGTGGTGCAAATGAAGATACTCGCTTAAAAGTACGCTTTATTACAGAGGTTGCATGGCAAGCGCATTTCGTTAAAAACATGTTTATTCGCCCAACAGAAGAAGAACTAGCTTCATTCGAAGCAGACTTCATCGTCATGAATGGCGCAAAAACCACAAATCCTAATTGGAAAGAGCAGGGTCTAAATTCAGAGAACTTTGTTGCTTTCAACCTAACAGAGCGAATGCAGCTTATTGGCGGCACTTGGTATGGCGGCGAAATGAAGAAAGGCATGTTCTCAATGATGAACTACTTACTTCCTTTACGTGGCATCGCTTCAATGCATTGTAGCGCTAACGTTGGCAAAGATGGCGATACCGCAATCTTCTTTGGTTTGTCAGGCACTGGTAAAACAACACTTTCAACCGATCCTAAACGTCAGTTAATCGGCGATGACGAACATGGTTGGGATGACAACGGTGTATTTAACTTCGAAGGCGGTTGTTATGCAAAAACTATCAACCTAAGCGAAGAAAATGAACCAGATATCTATAAAGCAATCCGTCGCGATGCTTTATTAGAAAACGTTACTGTAGATGCTAATGGTAAAATCGATTATGACGATAACTCAAAAACTGAGAATACTCGTGTGTCTTACCCAATTTACCACATCGACAACATTGTTAAGCCTATCTCAAGAGCTGGTCACGCTAAGAAAGTCATTTTCTTAACGGCTGATGCCTTTGGTGTCTTACCGCCAGTGTCTAAGCTAACGCCTGAACAGACACGTTATTACTTCTTGTCTGGCTTCACCGCAAAGTTAGCGGGTACTGAGCGTGGTATTACTGAACCAACACCAACGTTCTCTTCTTGTTTTGGCGCCGCATTCTTAAGCTTGCACCCAACACAATATGCAGAAGTACTAACTAAACGTATGCAAGATTCAGGTGCAACAGCTTATTTAGTTAACACGGGTTGGAACGGCACTGGTAAGCGTATTTCGATTAAAGCAACACGTGCCATCATTGACGCAATCTTAGATGGTTCTATTGATAAAGCCGATACGCAATCACTACCGTACTTCGATTTAGAAGTTCCTACCAAGGTCGATGGCGTTGAAGGTGATATTCTAGATCCACGTGATACTTACGCTAATCCAAGTGAGTGGGATGAAAAAGCTAAGAACCTTGCGCAACGTTTTGTTAATAACTTCGAAAAGTTTACTGACACAGACGAAGGCAAACTTCTAGTGGAAGCAGGCCCTAAGTTATAAGTTAACTTAGCTCCTTGACTAAAAAAGGTCGCCTAAATAGGCGGCCTTTTTTGTGACTAACAATGTTACAATGAGCAAAATTTACAGTAGATAGATAATATGAGCGAACTAATAGAAAAACCAACAAAACCTGCCGATGACGACTGTTGCGGCGGCGGCAGTTGTTGTCCGTGCGTCTGGGACCACTTCTATGACCAACTCAGTATTTATCGTAAACAGCAAAGAGCGATTGTCGCTCAAGCCCTAGCGTTAGAAACTGCGCAAGAGTAAGTTAAAACCGTTTAACTTGCTAACGCCTGCCATATCATCGCTAATGAACAGCCCGTCGCGATAAACCAGGTCAAAGAACGTAGCTTGTCTTGATTAATGTAATACATCACGCAATAAACAATTCTGCTGATTACATGCACCACAGCTAACCACTGTACAGTCTCTGTGATTGTATTAGTGGCTAATGTCACCGCCACGGCCATCGTAAAGATAATGAGTGATTCAAAAGAGTTCTGATGCGCCGCCAATGCCCTTGCTCCAAATCCAGTTAATCTTGCTTGCTGCTCACGCGGATAGTTATTGTCATACTTCCCTTCCTTATTCATTGCCAACGCGAGGGGTAATTTTGCCAAGTATGGCAATAACACGGCAAAAAAAGCGCAAATAATAATTGTATTCATAGTCCGATTAGCCTATTAATCTAGTAGTTCAAATAGGCTATATTACAGTAGTAAGTAATCGAGTCATTCATTTTACTGGCTAAATAACTAAATTTGTAAGGATTGTCCTTTGAATTATATCCGACAAAGTAACATGTTGAACATGCTGTGCTTTGCAGCTTTGTGTTTATTAATAACAGCGCCAGCCGCTGCAAAAGAGAAGTCAGTAAAAACCGAGCCTTGGCACAACATCGAATATATCGAACAAAGCTTTTATGAAGTTGCCTTAGGCAGCGAATTTGGTACCGCTTCATTTCGCGTCAGAAAATGGCTAAAACCTCTGACCATTTATGTCGAGCATGAAACCGGTGATGTTGTATTACACGATCAACTTCTTGATGCCCACATCAAACACCTACGCTCGATCACTGGTCTTAAGATAACCCGCGTCAATAAAAAAGAAGCGGCCAATATTCGTTTCTTTTTTACCAGTCAAAAACGCATGCCGCAACTCATCGAGGATATTGTTGGCAAAGACTCCATACAATATATTCACGGCTCAGTCTGTCTTGCAAATATTAATGCAAACGATAACGGTGAGATCATCACTGGTAATGTTTTTATCCCCATAGATCAGGCTCGAATGCATGGAAAGCTAGTCACTTGCATCATCGAAGAACTAACTCAAGTATTAGGGTTAGTCAGAGATTCCGACCTTGTCTTTCCTTCTATATTTAATGACCGTAGTCACAACGATTTACTGACGGGTTTAGACGATATTTTATTACGTATTTTACATGATGTTGAAATAAAACCTGGCATGACAAAAAAACAATTACACCCTGTCATCAAGAGGATTTTGGAAGGGTATCGTAGCAACAATATGATCGCCACGGCCAACAAACGAGTACAACAGGGCGATTTGTATTTAATGTTAGGGTATCGCTCGAAATGAAAACACTATTGCTAGTCACCCATGCCCCTTCACCAAATACTAAGCGGTTAGTCGACTCGATGAGACTAGCCGTTAAAGAGCTGTCATTAAATGAACTTAATTTTGACGTGAAATCTTGTTTTGATACGACGCCAGAACACGTTAATCACTGCGATGCGATTATATTATTCACCCCAGAAAATTTGGGATATATGAGCGGAGCAATGAAAGATTTTTTCGACCGCATATATTACCCATGCCTTGAGGAAAAGCAGGGACTGCCATTAGCATTAATCGTCAGAGCAGGGCACGATGGCACCGGCACAGTAAAATCGATTACAACTATTTGCACAGGCCTAAAATGGCAGTGGGTGCAACCGCCTCTAGTATGCAAAGGTGATTGGCAAGAAGCATTTATTCCACAATGCACGGAATTGATTAGCACCGTAGCCGTGTCATTGGATTGCGGTATTATTTAGTGTGAAACTGGCGGGCGTTGAGGAAGTATCTAGCAGCGACAAAAAGGGAAAATCAAAAGAAGTTCGGTGCGCGTGGCTAGTAGCAATGGCCGTCTCTGCTCTATAACCGCATCGTCATACCGCAAGTCTTTTATGCGGTATCTCGTGCCACGTATTACTGCTCAGTAGGTGAGTAAATGGCTGGTTGAGATCCCCGCCACCTCGTCATACCGCAAGTCTGTTATGCGGTATCTCATGCCACGTATTACTGCCCAGTAGGTGATAAAAGGCTATATGAGATCCCCTATAAAAAGACCTAGGGGATGACGGTGCGCGGGGCTAGCGCCTGCGGCGAAAGGAGAAAAGATAAAATCTAAAATCTAAAATCAAAAATCAAAAATCAAAAGAAATGCAGTGCGCGTGGCAAACAGCAATGGCCGTCTCTGTACCAGATCAACCTTGTGAATCGGTTGCACTGACTGCGTCAGCGACGGGCGCGTTGGAATAGTCAATATCATGCCGGTCATTGCTAGACACATACGAAAAAGGGCCCAGTCTTTCGACTGGGCCCTTTTTCTGAATGGGTGTCTAGCAATGACCTACTCTCACATGGGGAA
>JABSRV010000115.1 GCA_013214905.1 Psychrobium sp.
CCCAGGGCTATTACGCCAATTTTTTCTTTAAAAACTCAACCATATCAGCGATAGCGACTTCTTCTTTGACGCCGTCACGACGTGACTTATATTCAAATAAACCACTGTCTAGGCTACGTTGACCAATAACCACTGTATGAGGAATACCAACCAATTCCATGTCGGCAAACATCACGCCAGCACGCTCTTTACGATCATCAAATAATACTTCGATGCCGGCATCTTGTAACTGCTCGTATAAATCATTAGCGGCGGTAGTGATAGTACCTGATTTATGCATGTTCATTGGCACGATAACCACTTTAAAAGGCGCTATATCTGTTGGCCAAATAATGCCTTTATCGTCATGGTTTTGCTCAATAGCGGCTGCCACAATACGAGAAACGCCTATACCATAACAACCCATGTTAAGGATTTGGAATTTACCCAAGTCATTTAATACACCAGCTTTCATCGCTTGTGCATACTTGTTGCCAAGCTGGAAAATATGACCCACTTCGATGCCGCGCTTAATAGTTAACTTTCCTTCACCACATGGGCTTGGATCGCCAGCAACCACGTTACGTAAATCGGCAACATCATAACCCGTTACATCACGATCCCAGTTAACGCCGATGAAATGCACACCGTTTTCGTTAGCACCACAAACAAAATCGCTTAGGTGCGCTGCGCTGCGATCGGCAATCACTGGGATTTCAAGAGCAACAGGGCCTATTGAACCTGGACTTGCACCCGATGCGGCAATAACGGCTTCTTCGCTTGCAAATTCAAACGGCACAGCGACTAATTCACACTTTTCAGCTTTAACTTCGTTCAGCTCTTGATCGCCGCGTAGTACTAAAGCAACCACAGGATGCTCTTCGCTTGCACCTTTAACCAATAACGTTTTTACGGTTGTACTAGCGGCAACGTTCAATAGTGCGCAAACATCATCAATCGTTCTTACCTTTGGCGTATCAACCTTGCTTAGTTCTTGGCTTGGCGCGCTGCGCTCGCCTGTAGGTGCTAAGGCTTCAGCTTTTTCAATGTTAGCGGCGTAATCAGAACCGTCACTAAATACGATAGCGTCTTCGCCTGTTTCGGCTAACACATGGAACTCGTGTGATAACGCGCCGCCAATGCTGCCACTGTCGGCTAATACTGGGCGGTAATCTAAACCTAAACGATCGAAAATACGGCAATACGCCTTAAACATCGTTTGATAGGTCTTTTCCATACACTCGTCAGACAAATGGAATGAGTAAGCGTCTTTCATTAAGAACTCGCGCGAGCGCATCACACCAAAGCGTGGGCGAACTTCATCACGGAATTTCGTTTGAATTTGGAATAAATTTAATGGCAGTTGCTTGTAGCTTTTTAGCTCATTGCGCACCATGTCGGTAATCACTTCTTCATGGGTTGGGCCTAAAACGAAACCGCGACCATGACGATCCTTTATACGTAATAATTCCGGGCCAAACTGGTCGATACGACCGGTCTCTTTCCATAAGTCGCTTGGTTGTACCATTGGCATTAGCAGTTCAACACTGCCTGCTCTTTCCATTTCTTGGCGCACAATGTTGGCTACTTTTTGCATCACGCGCAAACCAGAAGGCAACCAAGTGTACAAACCTGATGCAAGACGGCGAACCATGCCGGCGCGGATCATCAACTGATGACTAACGATTTCTGCATCGTTTGGAGTTTCTTTTTGAGTGGCTAATAAGTAGCTGGTAGTGCGCATGGTTAAAGACCTTAACGGGTAATTTTTATCGAAATTTAGGGGCGGATTGTAGCAGGACTCAAGCGCCAATGCACTAAGGCACGGAGCATTTAGTTAAGCGTTGAAATCTTTGTCACTAAAGTAATATTGTCAGTAACCGTCCAGTGCACATCAAAGTCAGCCAACTGCACCGCATATTCCTTGTGATCAGTTGTATTACGCTTATAAGCGGGGCGAGGATCTTGTTGCAGCATTTGCTCAATTAGCGGTTTTAATTGCAGAGCTGTTGGGTGTAACTGTAAAAAATCGTTAGCCGATGCACTAAAGATTACTTGCATTTGGATTGCTGGTGGCTCTTGGGCAAAACCACCATCAGCGTCAATAACATCGCTATAAGGAATATAAGGTTTGATGTCAAAAATAGGCGTGCCGTCTAATAAATCAATGCCACTCACTTCGATGCTTGCACGGTTATTGTTAATAATCACTCGCTCTAACTTTACCGCCGACATGCCAAGGCTGTTTGGTCTAAATGTCGAGCGCGTCGCCAATACACCGGTTTTTTTATTACCTCCTAAACGGGGAGGGCGGATAAGAGGGGTCCAGCCTTGGGCGGTATTTTGATGAAATTGAAAGATTAACCAAAGGTGTGAAAACTGCTCAAGATCTCGCACCATGTCGGGGTGATCATAACCAGGTTGCAGCTCGATTATTGCGATGGCAGCTGGTGCCAAACAAGGTTGGCGCGGTATGGCAAATTTTTGCTTAAAAGGTGATTTGACCAACGCGATGGCATCTATTTGATGAGTGATTGTTTTGGACACGAATAAAATCTAAGTTGATGGTTAAAGTGCTTAGTGTAAGCAATTAAGAATAATTTGTCGCTGATTAGCCGTCTTAGCGCGTAATATTACTATGCTGTTTTGTTGCCTCGGCTTCAAGTAACACACTAACCTCTGTTGGCGTGACTGGTTTTGACAGCCAGAACCCTTGCAACTGTTCGCTGCCTAATTCGACGAGTTTGTCACGCAACTCTTCACTATCTACACCTTCGGCCGTGACGATACAGCCAATTTGATGTGCTAATTTAATGCTGGCATTGGTAATAGCTAAATCTTTGTCTTGGGTCAGCAAGTCCTTGGTAAAAGAATGATCAAGTTTAACCTGATTTATGTCTAATATACGCAGATAGTTAAGTGACGAAAATCCAGTGCCAAAATCGTCAATAGCAATGTGCACTCCAGCATTGCGTAATTCTTTAATATTGACCTTGGCTTGTTCTACATCTTCGAGCAATGCATTCTCGGTGATTTCCATGGTTAAATATCTCGGAGCAATTTTATGCTGTTTTAGCAGATTAAAAATTCGATTAACCAGATACTTATCCTGAAAGTCGGTAGCAGACAAATTAACGTTCATGTTGATCATAAACCCTTGCTGATGCCATGTTGCTAATTGGGTCAACGAGCTTTGCAATACAAATGATGTAAGGGATTGAATTAATTTATTACTTTGCGCCAATGGAATAAACTCGGTAGGGGAAACCTTAGTACCATCACTTAGCGTCCAGCGAGAGAGCGCTTCTACCGAGCATATTTTACCGGTCTTACTATTAAATATAGGTTGATAAGAAAGAAACAGTTCCCGAGATAATATCGCATGTTCTAGCTCAAAAATACGCGAATGCATTTGCTCCAAATCAAGCGCAAGTTGCTCTGAATATAACGAATACCCCAAACGCTGGCCTTTTGCATGGTACATCGCAATGTCGGCGCACTTTAACAGGCCTCCACCGTTAGTTGCATGGCGCGGGTAGTGCGCGATGCCAACGCTAATACCTATATTAAACCGCTTAGTGTCAATAATATAAGGCTGTTTGATGAGTTCAACAATTTGTTGGGCCAATTGGACAATCTCATCATCGGTTTTGTTGGTGACTAAAAGAGAAAATTCGTCACCGCCAAGGCGGCTAATGGTCACCTCATGATGTGCAAGAGTGCTTAAACGATTTGCAACGTCAATAAGCAACTTATCGCCGACATGATGACCCGACAAATCGTTAATCATTTTAAACTTATCTAAGTCCATCAACATAATCGTGTAAGAGTCTAAACCGACTATATTTTCACTGCGTAAGCATTCTTGAAAAAAATGGCGATTGGGTAAATCGGTGAGCGAGTCGTGGGTTGCTTGATAGGCTTTTTCGTCGACAATTTTATTGAGATGCAAAATGCTCTTTAAGCTTAGATGAGCCACCAAGCATACAAAAATAGAGCCAGCGAAAAAGATATTAGCCACCACAATCGCTAAAATGTCGAGCTTAGCTTCGTTGCTAATAAAGTGGATGAATAAACCGTAGCCGATGATGAAAAACAAAATAAGCACGAATAAGCAATACCAACCTCTTTTATGAGATTGAACGTAGCGGCAGATATTAGCCGTGGGCTTTAAGGAATAGAGTAAAAAGAGTATTCCGATGGCGACCAAAATTATTGAGGTAATGGGCATTCATGTCCTTATAAATATCCTAGATTCTTTTTATAAGATAAGCGTTTAATTGTTTTTATTCAATAGATGCGGCGTATAAATAGCAGACAATAAAAAAGGGTAAGACATAAATTCTTTACCCTCCTTTTGGAATTTTTTTGTATATATTAAACGGCTTTGATGTTCTCAGCTTGTGGGCCTTTTTGACCTTGAGTTACGGTAAACTCAACTTTTTGGCCTTCTGCAAGGGTTTTGAAACCATCACCAGAGATAGCACTGAAATGAGCAAATACATCAGGGCCAGATTCTTGAGAAATAAAGCCGAAACCTTTAGATTCGTTGAACCATTTTACTGTACCAGTAGTTGTAGACATAATAATATCCTTTTATTCAAGAGTAATTGAGCCCAAATAATTTTAGGCGATAGTGCTGTAAGTTTTGCTATTACTTATGAAAAACATGTCGAGATCTAACATACCGATAGTATTGATAGAACATCAATAATGAGCATAAATATAAGGTGCACTTGCAAGCTAGCGATTATTATATAGCGCTTTATTAGTGAGTCAACATATTGTTCGTTTTATGTCCAACCCTCTTTTTCTGTAATAATAGTTTTAGATATCAACAATAAAAAGCCAGTAAAACACTGGCTTTTAGCTTTTGTTCACTTAAAAACCACTATAATCACTCATTGTTCTTTTGACGATATTTATTATAAAGCTGGCGATGTCGATTGTTTAAATCCACCAAACGACCATCAATAAACATCAATTCAACTTTATGCCCTTGATAGTCTAATACGTCACCTTGGCTAATAATTAACGATGCCGACTTTCCGACCTCTAACGAGCCCAGTATTTTATCAACGCCCATTAATTGTGCAGGGGTTAAGGTGATAGCACGTAGCGCTTGCTCTTTGCTAAGGCCGTAAGAAGATGCCATGCCTGCTGCAAACGCTAAGCTGCGGCTGTCCCATGCGCTTTCATAACCAATGGCTAGTGTAACGCCTGCTTGGTGCAACATAGCTGGTGATTTAAACGCCTGATCAATATCTTCATCGCCACGTTCAGGCAAACCAAACGCGTTGGTGTAGACCACTGCAACATCTTGCTCGGCTAATTGCTTCGCTACCATCCATGCGTCGTTGCCGCCAACGATAACCAGTTTGATTGTTTGCTGCTGGGCAAAGCGCATCGCTTGCTCAATTTCAGTAATCTCGGTCGCGTGCACATACAACGTTTTGTCACCTTGCCATAACCCCAACATCGCATGCCAACGAACATCTTTAGCAATATGCTTATCGGCTTGATAAGCATTGTAATAGCGCTTTGACTGTTCAAAATAGTCGTACATTCTAGTCAATCGGTCTTGATAACGCGTTAATGCTTTAGGCAGACGTTTCTCTGATACCCAAGAAGCTGGCTTTGATGGCCAAAATAAGTGAATGCCAACCGCGCCTTTGACCAAACCATCATCAACATTCCATGCATCAAGATTAATGACCGAAGATTGCCCACCAAGTAAATGACCAGCAGGGGTGACTTGCACATGAGTGATGCCGTTAGCGCGAATTGTTGGAATAATTTCCGAATCGGGATTATAAGCAACATGTGCTAATAAATGCGGATTGTCTTCACCCACTTCGCGAATATCAACCGTCGCTTTAACCGATTCAATTTCACGCAAGCCCAACTGACTCGCCATAGAAATCAGACCAGGGTAGACATGCTTGCCACTAGCATCAATCACCTTAGTATTGGCTGGTGTATTTAGGTTTGAACCGATTGCGGTGATCTTGCCATGATTAAATAGTATGTCTGTATTAGCTAAAACGCCGTTACTCACGGTGTGCAAGGTTGCACCACTGATCAAAATGGCTTGCGATTGCTTTTTACCGGGCACCATGTCATGGGCGATGCTTAACTGAGTCATGCCTAGCGCCCAAGCGCTGACAAGTACCAATTGCTTTAATTTAGACTGTAATAATTTCATTATAAACGTACTCCATGGTCAACATGTTGTAACCATGTATCGTGTTGATCGTCACACTGCCAAGCGGGCTGTAGCATTTTTTCGCTGGCGCTTAAGGCTGCAGTTTTTGTTGGCTTTGATTTGTCGGCTAATAATTTACCCAACAAGTTTGCTTTTTCAATGCGCTGAGCTAGTTGACGCTTTTTGTCGTCCGTCTGACTGTAATATTGCTTACCAGCAATCCATGTTTGTTCAACACGGGCATAAACAGAAAGCGGGTTATGATCCCAAATAACGAAATCTGCTTGCTTACCTTTTTTAATACTGCCAACGCGGCCATCAATTTTAAGTTGCTTAGCAGGGTTAATGGTCACCATTTTCCACGCTTCTAGCTGCGACATATCACAATAAGTAATAGATTTTGCGGCTTCTTGATTTAGACGACGTTGCAAATCACGGCTATCTGAATTAAGGCTAGTGTTTATGCCGCGCTGTGCCATCAAACAGGCGTTTTGTGGAATAGCATCATAAACCTCAAACTTATAACCCCACCAATCGGCAAATGTTGACGCACCTGCGCCGTGTGCCTTAATCTCGTCGGCTAACTTATAACCTTCTAAAATATGAGTAAAGGTAGCAATGGTGAAATCAAATGATTCGGCTAAACGCAAAAACATTAATATTTCAGACTGAATGTAAGAGTGAATATGTACATGACGTTTTGCAGCCAAAATCTCAGCGATTGTTTCAAGGCGATAATCACGGCGCAGCGGCGCGATTTCTTTTTTCTCACTACGGCTCAATTTAGCGTAGGCACGTTGCGCTTTCTTATATTCTTTAGCATGTTGGAACGCGTCTTTAAATACCGCCTCTACACCCATACGCGTTTGCGGATAACGGGTGGTATAACGTGAACCCCAGTTACTTTGCTTAACGTTTTCGCCCAATGCAAACTTAATCGCACCTGGTGTGTTCGCCAGTTTCATGTTGCTTGCTGACTCACCCCATTTCAACTGAATGACTTGTGCTTGACCGCCAATAGGGTTTGCACTGCCGTGTAGCAATTGTGCGGTGGTAGTACCGCCAGCTAACGAGCGATAAATATGAATGTCATCAGGATTAACCACATCACCGATGCGTACCTCAGCGGTAATCGCTTCTGAGCCTTCATTCACACCACGTGAAATGGCGATATGAGAATGCTCATCAACGATGCCCGCAGTGACGTGTTTACCCGTCGCATCAATGCTGATATAGCCTTTAGGCGTTTTAAGATCTTTACCAATCGCAACAAAAATACCGTTGGCGATGAGCACATCGGTATTTTTCAAAATGCCAGCGTCTTCCGACGTCCAAACCGTCGCGTTTTTCAAATGCACTTTTTGGCTCTTCGGCAAACTAGTTTGACCAAATGCACGATTAGGCCAGGTCAATTTACTTAAATAAGCTGTATTTTCTGCTTGGTCAGACTTATCGTCAGCGCCTTTTTTACTCGACTTATTATCTGGTTTGTTATCAATTTTGTTGGCAACAATGTTTTTTTGTTGCTGGTTAACATCTATTTGACGACCCACTAATGTAGTGCCGTCTTTCGCTAACCAAAAACTATAACGCACAGGCTGCTTATTTTCGGTGATAACGAAACTCACACTATCAATCGCCTTTGCAACGTTTGATACTTTAAAGCTGTCATCGCCTTTTTTAACCGTGACCTTGGCTTTTTTCTTGCTCATATTAATGGTCATTGCTAATAACTCGCCGTTTTGCTGGCTGTTAAATTCATAATTACCATTAAGGGCTAAGTGCTTCATGCTAACCATTTGATGCTTTTGGCCTTGCGTCCACACTGAAACGATAAGGCCGTCTTTAAATACATTGCCCTTGCTGATAATAAAGTCAGCAATATAACCGTTTCGTAATTGACCCACATTATTACTAATGCCTGCCATTTTCGCTGGATTGGTGGTTAACGCCGCCAAGGCCGATTTTTCACTAAAACCTTGTTTTACCGCCAAACGAAGGTTACTTAAAAATTTATCGCCTTTGACACCATGACTACTAATGGCCAAGGTCAGTTTACTATTTTGCAAGGTAGCCAAATTACCAGGGCTACGCTCCCAATGGCGTAAATCAGCTAATGATATTTCACGACCTTGTGCGACGCCTAAGCTTGGCTTTTTAGCAAAGCTTAATGGCATCACTAAATTTGCTTTTAGTTGAGCAATTTCATCTAAACGCGTGTACTCAAAACCTGAACCAAGTAATGTAGGTTTGATGTCAAATGTGTCTAATAACTTAGCCGCACGTAAAAGTGATTGCTCACTTTGTGTTGCGAAAAATGCGCCTTGTTTTTCAATATCGCTAATGGCTGCTAATGCCGCATTATATTCAATGCGTTCGCCGCCTTTGCTCGCCTTTTTTCCTTGTGCATCTTGGTACCAGTTGGCGTCAGAAAATGTTTGACGCAATAATGCCAAGCTGCCCATAAGTGAGCTTGGGTAGCCTTGCTTGGAGCTGCCTTTACTAAATGAGGCAAAATGTTGTGCATAAGGTTTGTACACTAAATCATTAGCAATGCCGTCGCCTAACGAAACCGTCACAGCGCGTCCACGCAATATGCCGTCTAACTTGGCGCTTTGCACCGAAGTGAAACCATTTTTAAGATATTTTTTTGCTGCTTTTTCATCGGGTGCAAAGTGCTCAACCCAGTTCATTTGTGCGTGAATAGCGCTGTTGGCCGCGTTGCCGCCAATGCGATCAATACGATAAATGGGACCTTTGCTATCTTGTTTTGGGTAGGTGTAATCAATGCCGTAATCAGAATATGCGTCGATAAAACCGGGATAAATTGTAAAACCTTTAAGATCAATAACCGTTGAGCCTTTGGCGGCTTTTATGTTGGCACCAATGGCTTTTACATGACCATTTTCAATGATCATGGTTGCATTGCGCAGCACCTTGCCAGGGGTTGGGTAGATAGTGGCATTGGTGAACGTAATTAAGCTGGGGGTTTTATGGTGCAAACCTATTACAGGGGATGTTTGATCCGCAAAAGCGGATTGGCACAATAATCCTGCAACGAGCGATACACTAAAGGCTCTCTTTTTCATGATTGAATTCTCATATTAATACACCAATCCACATTAAAGACGGCCCACTTCTGCTGGTTAAAACAGCTGAATACATCGTTGCTCTCAATCCCAATAGCCAGCTATTGCTCAGCAACATGCTCCTGCGTTGCTCTACTATCGACATCCTTGTCGAGATTAATTGATCGCTAGTCTTCACCAGTTTTACCTACGCATAACAAGATCACTCTTCAACGAGGATTGGCATTTATTATTGACCAGCAATAATAAATTTAAAATTAAGGATAAATTTACATTTATTTCGAAGGCTACTCTATCTAAAATTCCCTTAAGTTACTTGTGCTAAACATCAGTTCAATCAATTCAAATGTAAGGAAATGTAACGCACTATCAATGCGGCATTAATTCGACTTTGCTGTCAATTATATGGCAATGCATAGCGGCTGAAAATAAGGTGGCCAGTAATTAGGTTGTGCACAATCTAATTACTGGTATAATACACTCATTATTCAATTAGAGAGAATCCCATGACTTCATCAATTTATCAGTTTTCTACCACCTCAATTATCGGTGAATCGAACACCTTGGCCCAATATGAAGGGCAAGTATTACTGATTGTAAATACCGCAAGTCAATGTGGTTTTACCAAGCAATACACTGGGTTGGAATCTCTGCATCAGCAATATAAAGCGCAAGGTTTTAGTGTGCTTGGTTTTCCGTGTAATCAATTTGGGCAGCAAGAGAAGGGCGACGAACAGGAAATATCGGCGTTTTGTGAACTCAACTTTGGGGTAACCTTCCCATTGTTTGCCAAGTTAGAAGTTAATGGTGATAATACAGCGCCGCTTTATCAGCACTTAAAAACACAAGCCAAGGGGATCTTT
>JABSRV010000116.1 GCA_013214905.1 Psychrobium sp.
CCAGACAAGGCATTACCGTTGAGATTGACAATACAGACGCCGAAGGCCGTTTAGTCTTGTGTGATGCATTAACCGAAGCGCAAAACGATGATCCAGATCTTATCGTCGACTTTGCAACCCTAACGGGCGCAATGCGTGTCGCCTTAGGCACCGAATTACCAGGCTTCTTTTCTAACAACGATGAAGTAGCGGCAGGTATTACCTTAGCGGGTAGTAAAATAAACGATCCCGTCTGGCGCATGCCTATCTATACCCCATACCGTGATTTATTAAACAGTCAAATCGCAGACATGACCAACTGTGCCACTGTGCCATTTGGCGGGGCGATCACCGCGGCATTATATTTACAAGAGTTTGTTGATGAAAATACTAACTGGGTACATTTCGATGTGATGGCATTTAACATTCGCCATTTACCAGGGCGTCCTTTAGGCGGAGAAGCATTTGGCATTCGCGCCGTATTTGATTACTTGCAGCAAACTTACGTATAAATTACATTTTATCTAAAATAGCAGTTGCTCAAATAAAAAAAGACAGCGTGGCCAATGGAATGGCGTGCTGTCTTTTTATCATTCACAATCGACTAAAAGGTTAACCAATAGCTATATAATGCGTTAAACCATACCAACGACAAAACAACCATCGCGATAAAGACCGCTGATGAACCTAAATCTTTTGCCCGGCCAATCAATTCGTGATGATCCGTTGATATTTGATCTGCCAAGGCTTCAATCGCCGAATTAACCACTTCAGCAAATAACAAAAACAGCATCGAACAAATTAATACAGTCCAAGTGCTCAAGTTAGGGCTAATCAATACACTTAGCGGCAACAAAAACAAACACAATAGCAACTCTTGGCGAAATGCCGATTCATGTTTAAAGCAGGCCTTAAAACCCAGCATTGAACAACGAAATGCCTTGAATATTCTTAATGCGCCGGTACCATTAGGCTTAAATTGTGACTCATTAGTGCTCATCAAATAATCCCTTACAATCAACAGCTACAGTGCTTCAACCGTTGCTAGCTCAAGTGAAAACTCAGCTAAATCCATTTCTTCACAATCGTCATTGTCTTGCCAATTCACACCAACAATCACGCCATCTTCATTTAAATCGGCCAACCAAAATTCAAACCAGTCTGCTAATGAGATAGCCGTTGGTTGATACTCTGCCCACTCGTCACAACAATGTTTCTGAGCCAACTCTTTAGTTGACCACAATGGCATAACATCGGTTTTTTCAAAATTAATTGAATCCAGAATAACCCAATCTTCACTGGTTGGCTCTTGTAGCGCCCACATAACTTGGTGAGGTTTAACGTCGCTTAAAAACGTTTGCAATGATACTGTTTGGCTCATGATAGACTCTTCTTGTTTAACAAATAATGGCGCGATTATACGGCTAATTACTGATGGCTACAACGTACAATCTTATTGAGTACCTTCGCCATTATTCCAAATAATTAATAATTATAAAGAGGACATAATGTTTATTACAAATCAAAGAACAATAAAGTTAGTCCAATTATAATTGGAACAAGAAGATAACTTTCGGAGTGTTGTACCTTGCATAACTCTGTAACCAATTATTTGATTGTCTCTCACTAACTCATAATGGGGCACAAAGCGCCTTAGATATAGTTGTGCTACTGTTGGATGGAGGATTAGGTTTTGTAATGAAAATCCTAATTGTTAACTTCCCCTCTTGCGACAAAGCGGAAGTAAAAGTCGTAACGGAATATATTTATTTAAGACCGCTTAGTGCCATAAACGGACTCTACCATTGGTACAAATCCACCGCTGGCAGACGCCATCATTGGGTTGCTTATAAATCCACCAATTGGATTTATTTATAATCAGCACGTAACGGTTTTTTATATAATAGTTACCTCTGCTATTGGTCAGCAGAAGCCTTACATATAAGCGTAGACCAATTTAATTCAATTAGTAGCATTGCATTACTTGACCAACAGCATATAGCCGCGCCCATTTGTTACTGCCATTACAAGATTCGCACTTATATCTGTCATTGCTATCGATAGATGAACAACCTGACTTTTGATTCAAGCAAACCTCTCTTAACCCTCGTTTATTAGCATAATCACTCAAGTTAAAACACGATTTTAGTATAATATTGCGTGCATCAGGATTATCGGTGCTGTAAGCATTGCCTAGGCAGGCCTCTCGGTGAGAGTCATTAGTAATTGCATAACAATTACCATTATTTTTGTTATAAGAGGAGTTACTTGTATTTTGTTTAGATATCATATTATTTGTGCTGTTAACGCTACTCTTTACTAAACCTGATGTGTAGCCAACAAAAACCGTCTTATTACTCCCTTTCTTTAAATCATTAAGGTTCACTTCTGCACTCTGAGCATAAAAAACACTAAACATTGATAAAACGATGATCGTATAAAATATTTTAATCATAATATGTCCTTAAAAATATTTAAACGGGTGATTGGTTTAATGCTGATAATTTCTGCGGTAAAACGTAACTCTTTTTCGAGATAATATAACGTATACCCCCCCATCATACCTTTGTCTTTGTACGCTACCGTAAACTCACCAAAATCATATTCCTCTGGGGAAATAGATCGAGAGCCATTCATATGAAGTTGAACATAGTCTGTTTTCTTAATTTCGTCTTTCCATTCTTTATTACCAACCCAATTACTTCGGCGTTTATTCTGATAACTTGCAGTGACGTTTAGTACAAGCATGATTTTATAGGTACCATATTTGATACTAAATGGTGCATTGGAGCTCAGTTTTAACATAACCAGCCCTTTAATTTTCGCCGCTGCTGTCGATTTATTTTGTGCAAACCAAGTCATGTGGTCTTTACTTCCACCATATTCGTGTTTATCTTCAATCTCTATATTGAAAAGTCGGGACTTATCCGCTAGAGCTAGGATAGAAAAATATTCAATAGCAAACTTTTGTATATCCGTGATTGCAAGTTTTTGAGCTTGAACATAGTCATTTGTTTGCCCCGTTAAAGCATACGCTCTAGCGAAACTTTGAAAGCTATTGTCATCTCGTAATTTTTTAATGTTGAGGTAGTTAGAGACGCATTTGTTTTTTGTCGTGAAATAAATTTTTGATATTTCGGGGCATCTATCAAGCACTAACTTTAGTTGAGGGTGATGTGGGGAGTTTGATAACTCTTGTAGATAATTGTCCACATCGGTGTAACTACCGGTTGAATTTATATCGGCGAACCATAATTTAGACAGGCGTTCCTCTGTGTCTTTATTCTTTACATTTACCCGCGTTTCACGTAAATAATAACGATAAGAATCGATGGAATTTTTTTGATTAGCTTCCAACAACCAGAGAGAATCGGCTTCTCGTTCAAGCTGGCCAATACTATACGTGCCAATAAAGTTATTAAAGGCTTCGCCCGTATTCTTTCCTTTCACTAAATCAAGCCACATTTGGCGCACTTTACCAACATTACCGCTATCGGGGTAGATGGACAAGTAGTCTGTATATAGAGAGATCGAGTTCTGTTTTTTGGCGTGTAAAAACCATAATGGCTCACGTAAGCTCTCTACTTTGTTTTTATATTTCCCAGTAGGGTAAAGGGTAAGAAACGTTGCATAATCAGCTATTGTATGTCGTTTTTTTGCCTGCTCGAATTTTTCTCGTTCAATAACTTTTTGGCGTACAGATTTAAGTTTTCGCACCTGTTTTTGACTCACTCCGCTTAATCCAGACTGGGAATTTAACAAGTTTGAAATTGATTTACTCGAAACCCGTTTATTTGCTAATAGCTGTTGAGAGCTTTGATTAAAGCGAACTTTATTACGACGTATACGAATGTCTTCAAAAAGACTAGCTTTTACATTTTCAATATATTTACTAGAAACCCATCCGTTTTGTGTTTGTACCCAACCTTTCACCGTATTTAAGCTGTGAACAATTTGATTCTTTTTTAAACTTCCAACGACTCTCGACCGTGTTGTTGCCTTTTGTCTAACATTTAACTTAGAGATGGTAACAAATTGTAAATTACCTCTGAGACTTAAAATTAAGCGTTCTAATTTATCGACCTGAACTGGAGTATTTGCCTTTCTTATTGCTTTTTGGATTTCTAATTTTGTCACTAATGGAATAAAGTACTGATTATTTGGCAAGCTTCCAAATTTTGACAGGGCATAGAGTATTTCGTGTCTACGTAATGCCAATTTAGTTTCAAGGTATGTGCCTAATCTATGAACGGATTTCGCATCAACTTTAGTATTCGTAAAAATATCATCCCCATTCCCTGACACCACCATTAATGCTGTTATCGGATATAATAAGGCCCCCATCAATGCCTTTTCGATAGCGAAATTAACCTCAGTAAACACACTATGTGAGCAAGGGATATACCTATTATCCGCCCCTATGGCCAAGCAGCCTTTTAATGAATCTCCATTCTTAATCTTTCGCTTGTCATTGTACTGATCAATTTCACTACGCTCATGTTTTTCAAGACTGTATTTTATATTCGTTATTTTCACATTGTCTTCGTTAAGCTCAAACAAAACATACAACTCTTTTGTGCCGGTGTTTTTCGTCAATCTATTCACATCGAGTGTTTTACTGTTCGTTATGTCAAAATTACTGTTTGAGATGGATGAGGCGCACCCCGATAGAATCGTAAACATAATTCCGAGAATAATAACTCTGTTCAGCATTTTTACATCCTTGATTAATTAACATGTTTATATCAGCGTTACTTATTGTGCAAATTTTTTTTGATGAACTTGCCACTCCGAATATTAGGGGGCTCAGCGGTTACCAATCGTTTCCTGAGTGTCCACTTATTTGGCTCTCATGCAAAAAGACCTTACGACGCTAATAAGCTAGATACTAGAAGAATTCCCTTTTATACATTCAATGTTTTGTAGGGTTTCTATCAGCGATCTTATATTGATACACGCTTTAATAATCCATAAAAATTAATATGAATATCTTGTAGGTATAGTTCTTCCTAGTCAAAACTTAAAACATCAACATCGGATAATTAAAAACCATGATCGCCGATCATAACCAATGATCTTCTTCTGCGGCGTTTTCAAATTATCGCTACAAGATTAAAAAGGAACGTATAAATATGAAAGGCTTTTATTAGTAAGTGTTGCGTTTATGGAGCTATACTGGAGCTATAAACATTTGATAATAGGGAATATCAACAAATGCCATATAAAATTGATTACCGCACCGCGCTAGAAAAAAAAATAAAACAACAATTTAAAAAAAATGGATTATTAGTAAAGCAAGGCGCTGCGCAGTTAAATATGAGTACATCAAAGTTGCATGCCCTTTTTAAAAACCACGAAGATATGGAGGTAAGAAGCATTAAAGTCTTTGCTGATTACTTAGGAGTAAATACAGAGCATGCTAAGGCGTTAAATTCACACAAACTTTATGAATCTAATGATTCTTTGCCTATTAAGGAAGGTTTACCCCTTCCCAGGCGTAAACAGTTGACCGATACGCTGCCTCAATCAACAAATTCACAGAGTAAAGAGCAGCCTCGCAAGGTTATTTTATTCGCGGTGTTCTTCATTCCCCTATGCATCATTTTAATCACTTATTACATCGGCAGCGAAGAATCCGATACCCAATTGGCACTTATTCAATCCTCTAAATATCATGCTGTTGCTACAGACATTTCAGTACCTAATTTATCCTTATCTCACTTTAATCAAGCGATGTATAAATATGGTCTCGAACATCTGGTAATAAATAAGTTGAACGGTGAGCTCACTTTCACAGCAGAAATTATTGTCAAATCGATAGAAACGAACGAAGTGTTTTTAACTGGGGCTATCGACGGAAAAGGATACTATTTTGGTGACCAGGCCAGTGTCTCATATCGTGTTATCGAGATCTCACATGGCGAATTATGGACTGGTGTATTTATGTTTGATTTACCCAGCATGGGTCAAGCAACAGGGTATTGGTTAACGTCTCACAATGATAACAACACATTTGGTGGGTATAAGTATTCAATAGGAAACGTAGCGTTGACACGTGATTCCGAGAAAGTTATCGAGTAGTATGTGAAATAAAGTATCTATCTTTAGGATAGAAGAAACTAGATTAATCACATTAACAGCCAAAAAATTCACTTTTTCATTCTTTTACATGTCAACAACGTTTTCCTATCATCAACTTAGCGATGGCCAATGCTTCGATAACACTTCGCGGAAAAGACCATATATTTGGATTTAGAATGGTGTTTACTAAATATGATTAAATATTAAATATTAAATATTAAATATTACATTAAATATAGGACAGGCAAGAAATTGTAACCATACAACTGACGATTTTTCATTGATATTCGTTTCAGTATTATTCAAACGTTGGCTTTCAGAGTATTCCTCTCATTCAATTTTACGCTCAAGCCACCACCGGATATTTATATATGCCTTAAAATTAGCAAGTTCGGCGAAACGATTCCTACCTGTCAGCATAATCAACTAATTGTCAGAATCCTCAGGATTTTTTAAGCCGTCACCCAACGCCCTTATACCAATTTTGGCCATGGCAATGAGCGCATTGTCGTAATTGATTTGCTCCACCAGCAAAATTACCGTAATGACGACGGAAATTTTTTACCGCCTCAAGCCAGATTTCTGGCTCTATTCCTAATGAAGCCAATAGTTTTGGCTCCTTTGACTCAATATACCCCGTCTTTTTAGGGTCGATGTGCCTGCCACTCCAATCAACTAACTCTAAATAATCATGTAACGAAAATGGGATGTCATTCGTATTGTCGACATTAGAAAATGGTATTAATACGTGAGGTTGCAAAGGAGCGCTATTTTCTTTACGCTTATTCGATTTAAATTGTCGTTGGTGACTTTTTAACTGTTTGATTCGCAATTGGATTGAAGTGTAGTCACTTTTCTCGACGCTAGCGCTCATACCAGCCCTAATAGGATTCAAATCGACGTAGGCTAAGCAACTTAACAACGCTGTTTCATCTAATAGTGCTTGGGATTTAAACCGCCCTTCCCAAAATTTACCCGTACATTTATCTTCTTTATTGGCTTCTCTAGCTATGTGCTCATTGAGACACTTCATGAACCATGAGATGTCATATAGTCGCCTACGCCATACATTAACCACATCAACAACGCCAGATAAATGTGCCGAACTTAAGTCATCACCTTTCAAATAACTGTCGACTAACAAATTGCCATGATATAACCGATACCACCGTGATATTACGTCATCCATCGACCATTGATCAGCACGCTCTTTATCGACCCGCAGCACCGCGTGATAATGGTTAGACATAATGGCGTAAGCCGCTATATCTATTGAAAAAATATCCGAGAGTAATATTAAACGGTCGACTATCCATTGTCGGCGATGTTCATAACTTCGCCCACTGTATCTATCTTCTCCGCATAAAAAAGAGCGTCGAACACACCTATTAATGACATGATAATAAGAGGTTGAAGTTAAATCGATTAAACAATTTCTAGCACGAGTCATTATTAATCTCCCGTAATTGGCAAGTATTAACAGCGTAGTCTCGAATTTAAGGTGCGGTTCTAAATTGATTCAATAAATTAACGCCTGTCTCATATCCCACATATCCCAATAATATCCCATATCCCAGCCTATGGGTGACAACAGCATTAGGGAACAGCGCCATTAATTAAGTGATCACTTGTGCTTGATAAAACCCATTTAGCCTGCGTTGTTCTCATTCCAAATAGCCTGCTATTAGTCAATCGAGCGCCTTGTATAAATGAATTTTCTCTACGCACAACAAGATCATTAATTTAATGTAATTGGTATTAACATATGAATAATGAACAAAAAAAAGTCCGCTGAGGTTAATCAACGGACTTTTTAGGCTTACAAGCTGGTGGCTATTCTAACGAATAGGAACCTGCTGGAATGCTTTACGGTAGTTAACGTAATCACGAGAACTCCATGAGCGTAAGACATTTGCAGGGTAAGCATACACATGGTTATGCTTAGTGACAGACTTTGAGTAGTGGTTACTGTTAGTCACGACGTCATCACCGTACTTTTGTGCTAGATCATAAAGCTCTTCAAGTCTTTTCTCATCTTGAATTCTTGGTAAATACTTCGTTAACACTAATTCTAAAGCCTTTTTAGAATTACACTTACGTGCAGCGTGTTGCAGATCTGTCTCATCTTCAACTTCAAGACGGTAGCATTTTACTCCGTTCTCATCCGTGGTGCTTTTAAAGCGTTTACGAATTAAAAACATTCTAGCAAAACCAGTGGTTTCGTTGAATAATTCTAATGTTTCTTTATTACCAATCGCTAGAATCTCAGCTTCAGTGTTACTAACAGTATCGTTAAACAATGAAATTGTGTTTCTAACACGATAAGAAAGATTATTTAGCGCTTCAACCATTACCATAGTTTCTGGCGTGTATAAAGCGCGTTTAGCCATGGCTTGAGCCATAGTATTACGACGACTAGCAACGTAATTACGTGACTTCCAAGAGAAGGTCACAGCATCTTTCAAATCAACGCCAGGACCAGCTTTAGTTAAGGTTAATGCATCAACTAAACCTTGAGCACTATCACTTAAACCATACTCGTTAGCTTGGCCGTGAGTAATGATGTTATTAAGCAATGCAGCAAAGTAAGGCGTTGGCGCATTAGGAACGGCTGGGTTATACCATGCGCCCCAGTTGTCGCGCTCAGTGAGTAGCAAGAAGCGTTTCATTTGCCATAAATAATCAGGCACTGCATCAATTTTGTCACTAAAGGCTGGTGTGTAACGATGAATCGTTGGCTTGTACTCGCCATTGCGATCAATAAACTTAGCTTGACGAATTCGATCATCACCAACTAGGTAAGAAATGTGGTTTAGAACATCAGCGTAAGTGTCGTCAATATCGATTAAGGCGATATTAGAACGCTCGACCGATACATATTGGCTATCACGTTTTACTAGCATTTGTGCCGCTAGTAATTTGTCTGGCCAGCTACCTAATAAATCGACCGATGAAGCGGTGCTTTGATAAGGGTTATTGGCTTGTAAACTTGCTTGAATTCGACCGTCGCGAGTTTCTGAACGAACGATGATTTCGTTAGCCTGATTTTTAAGCTCCGCTTCTAAATCTTTATCGAAACAGGTGGTAGGGATCTTTTTGTTTTCGCCAAGACCACGACCATAGGTACGCCAAAGGTTAGATAGCGTGTCAAAGCGAACGCGGTTTTCTACATCGTCTTCACCAGACAGTTCAACTAATTCACACACTTTATCTGGTTGGGTCATGACACCAACAAAGAAATCAGCAGCTAGTTTAGTCGCATCATACATCGTACATAAATTACGTAGTGATGGGCTCATGGTCTCGCGATTCAGCGGGCGACCATAGCGTTGACAGCTTTGTTCATAGATTTCGCTAAACACGGCACCTTGACTATCGACCACGCCTAAATAACTAGAGAATTGAGCATCAATTGCTTCAACTTGCTCAATTACATCGCGAATTTCAGTGAACTGACCAGCGCGGTTAAGGGTGTAATAGAATAAGTGATACTGATAGAAACTATCACGGCCATCACGTTTGTTCATGGTTTCGTAACTGTCATGGTAGCGCTGAATTCTAAATTTAGTCACTTCTAAAATGTCAGTACCTTCGTCGAAACGATTACAGGTAGGTGACGTTGTCGTGTGCTCATCGGTACAGAACTGATAGGTTTTTAATGACGCTTCTGGCGAATTTTCAAAGGTAGTTGCTAAGTTATCGCGAACTGCTTTAATCGCACCGCTTGGTAGCTTTTTATGATCGGCCGTTAATACAGCATCGGCATCAGCCAAGCTAACAAACTTTGATACTGGTGCTTCATCAATCGCAGCCATTGGTACAATCACTTCAATTTCGCGACTGTAACCAAAACGTAAGGCCGCAACATCATATTTACCATAAACAGGTAATTCATCAAATGAAGACGCCGCGTAATCCATGATTGAACTATAAGCTGGTGGCTTATCGTAACCAAGTTCAGTCGTTTCATCTTGCTGATAGAAGTTTGCTTTATCCATCGAACCCAAGAAGTTATGACGTAAACCTAAGTTATGACCAAATTCATGAACTAAAGTCGACTTAAACATGTGAGCAGAAAGCGCTATGCTAACCTC